>JACVCQ010000270.1 GCA_016741945.1 Chitinophagaceae bacterium | reverse complement strand
GCGGTAAGTACTGAAGCAGCGCTGGAAAAATTTCCAAAAGGATTGAATATCGTTAAACCCTATTTGAGGTATACGCCCCAACCCAATAAATAATCACTTTGAAATATTTGCATTCAGGCCCTGAAACGATTTTGTTCCAGGGCTTTTTATGAATACGCATATTTCTGCCTATTTTACAGAAAATAAACTGTTATATGAGAAAGCTTCTGTTTTTTATTGTCTGCTTGACAATCCTATCAACAACCTTCGCCCAAAAAACGCTGATACATTGTGGTCAGTTGGTAGATGTAAAAAATCTGCAATTGCTAAAAGAAATGACCATAGTAACAGAAGGCAATAAAATTGTGGAAGTAGTGAAAGGGTATAAGAATACAGCAGCAGGCGAAAAACTGATTGATCTAAAATCGAAAACAGTGATGCCCGGTTTGATTGATATGCATGTGCATCTGGAGAGTGAAACCAATCCGGGTAGGTATATGGAAACTTTTACTTTCAATCCGGCAGATTATGCTTACCAGTCAGTAGTATTTGCAGAAAGAACACTCATGACAGGTTTTACAGCCGTACGTGATCTTGGGGGAAGTGGTGTCAATATTTCTTTGCGGAATGCCATTAATAAGGGGCTGATCAAAGGTCCGCGTGTATACACCGCCGGAAAATCAATTGCCACTACCGGTGGACATGCCGATCCTACCAATGGTTATAGAAGAGATTTGATGGGCGATCCGGGTCCGGATGCAGGCGTGGTAAATGGGGCAGACGAGGCGGCGAAGGCGGTTAGACAACGATATAAAGAAGGAAGTGATGTGATTAAGATCACCGCATCGGGTGGTGTATTAAGTGTGGCAAAAAGTGGAGAGAATCCACAGTTTACGGAAGCAGAGATTAGAGCTATTGTTGAAACAGCTAAAGATTATGGGTTTAAAGTAGCAGCGCATTGTCATGGTAAAGAAGCGATGAAAAGAGCAGTAGTAGCCGGTGTCAACTCTATTGAACATGGAACTTATATGGATGAGGAGGTGATGGGATTGATGAAAAAAATGGGTACTTATTATGTGCCAACTATTACTGCTGGAAAAGCTGTGGGTGATTCTGCCAAGAAGCCGGGTTATTATCCGGAATTGGTAACTCCGAAAGCCATTGCAATAGGTCCTAAAATTCAAAACACGTTTTCAAACGCATATAAAGCCGGAGTAAAAATTGCATTTGGTACGGATGCAGGTGTATACGCACATGGAAAGAATTGGCTTGAATTTGTCTACATGAATGAAGCAGGGATGCCTGCATTGGAAACCATACGTTCTGCTACATTATACGCTGCGGACTTATTAGGCGATGACAGAATTGGTGTGATTGAAAAAGATAAATTGGCAGATATCATTGCCATTGATGGAGATCCTGTAAAGGATATTTATTCAATGGGTAAAGTGAAGTTTGTAATGAAGAATGGGGTAGTGTATAAGAATGAGTAAACAGAAGAATATTGAATATCGGATATCCAATTTCGAAGTGAAGTATTATTGAATGAGTTCAAGACTTTATCTCATGTGTAGTGATTGAATAAAAATCAGTTTGCGTCAGTTGATAGTCAGATGAAAAATATTTTTTATTCGATGGTACTGCATTTACTTTTGGCATACTAGGAAAGTGCTTACGATTAACAATTACAATAATCGTAAAACAAAAATGGTATGAGTATTATTAGAATTCCCTTAAGATTTACGGGTTCGAAGGGCGAAAAAATGGTGTATGCTTTATTTGATAGTGGTGCTACTTATTCTTGTTTGAATACAGACATAGCTCATGAAATTGAAACACCTACGAAGTTATATGAACCTATGGAGATAGCTACAGCTAGTTCTTCTCATTGCGTGATAATAGAAGAAGCCATGCGAGCAGATTTTTATCATGAAGACATTCGCCTGAGTGATGAATTTATGGTAGTGCCGGGGTTAAGTGAAGAAGCTATTATTGGTGTTAATACACTTCAGAAATGGCGTATCAAGTTGGATTTTGAACATGATAAAGTGATCATCAATCCTAAAGTAGCAGAGCATATGATAAAAGACTTGAAAGCCTTAAAGGATGTGTGGAAGCCTAATAGTAAGAAATAGAAGAATAATACTAATTTGTTGAATTGCTTATTGGTCACATTTTTGATTCTACGATCAGCCAAGTTTTCTTAATTGAGATAACATCGCTCTCAAATCTTTCGGTAATTCCGCTTCCAACTCAAATCTTTCGTTATTCAATGTAAAAGACAGTTTATGAGAATGTAAGGCTAGTCTAGACATGAGCGGTCTTTCTTGTTCTGCGTCTTTTGATAGCTTGAATTTCTTTTTCAAAGTTGATAAAAGAATAGGAGCAGGATCTCCATATAGTTCATCGCAAACAATGGGATGCCCCAGATGCTGCATATGCACTCGAATCTGATGTGTTCTTCCGGTATGAATCTGAAACTGTAACCAACTGTATAAACGAAAGCTCTCTAAGACTTGATAATCTGTTAGTGAAGGTTTTCCTTTTACATGTGTAACCATCTTCCCTGTTTTGCCGGGATGTTCCATAATGGCTGCATCAATACTACCTGATTCATTGATCAGTTTTCCATGCACCAGTCCAAGATAAAATTTCTCTACTTCTCTTCCTTCAAATAACTGCGATAATTGTTTATGTGTTTCCTCATCTTTTGCAAATACAATAATCCCACTCGTGTCTTTATCTAAGCGATGAACAGTATAAATTTCTCCATAACTATTTTTCAGTAGTTCTTTCAACGAAAGCTCCTGTCCAAGTCTATCGGGGATACTCAATAATCCCGACGGCTTATTAACTGCTATGAAATGACTATTCTCAAAAATGATCGTTGGGCGCATGGTGGTAGCTTATGGGTGATAGCTAATGGGTAATGGCAAATAGGTGATAGGTTTTAGGTGATAGCATATTGTCAAGTGGTTTGAATAATATATTGATCAAACTATTAGCCATGAACAATAAGCCATTCGCTATAGACCATCGACTATCGGCTACTGGACTTCCTCACAAACGACTTATTCATAAACTTCAGTAGTCTCACTTCTTTCTCATTCAGGAAACGCCATTTACCGCGGTCTACATTTTTTTTGGTGAGATTGGCGAACATTACGCGATCTAAACCTTTAACATCATAACCCAAATGTTCAAAAATACGTCGTACAATACGGTTTCTGCCACTGTGAATTTCTATGCCTACGATATTTTTGTTCTTATCATCTGCATATCCAACAGCATCTGCTTGTACAAAACCATCTTCTAAAGTAATGCCTGTCATGATGGACTCAAGATCTTTTTTAATCACGGGTTTATCCAGTGTTACTTCATAGATTTTCTTTACCTCAAAAGAAGGGTGTGTTAATTTTTGTGCAAGCTCTCCGTCATTTGTTAATATCAAAACACCGGTTGTATTTCTATCCAGTCTGCCAACCGGATACACTCGTTCGGGAGTAGCTCCCTTGATAAGGTCTAACACTGTTTTTCGCCCTTGTGGATCATTGGCTGTGGTGATGTAATCTTTAGGCTTATTCAGTAAAATGTAAACAGCATTTCTTTGAAGAAATACCTGCTTACCTTTCACAATCACTTTATCCTTTGCTGAAACTTTATAACCTGGCTCAAAGATCTTATCGCCATTAACAGTTACTTTACCTTCTTTGACCAGATCAGCAGCTTCTCTTCGCCCACAAACACCTGCATGTGCAATGAACTTATTCAAAGGCATCTGCTCATCACTACCTGCTTTTTTAAGTGGAATATCTGCAGGCTGTACATCTTGCTTTACTTCTTTTTTGGAATATTTATCAGTACCCTTCTTGCTCGAAGCTCGCGGCTCATAGCTCGCAGCCTTCCCCTTACTTGCAGCCTGAGACTTAAAGCTTGAAGCTTTCTCCTCCACCCCCCTCATTTTTTCAATTTTCTTTTTCCGCATTTCTTCTCCTGCGGCACGGGCTTCAGCTTTTATCTTTTTCTTTTCCTGGCGGAAAGCTTCTTTAATAGCACTCCCTTTTTTCTGATTGGCAAACTTGTCGAAATTGTCGGTTCTTTTTTTCATTGTTTTGTTTTTGCTGTTTTACAACAGGATTTTAGCTTTTGGCTTTTGGCTTTTGGCTTTTGGCTTCGAGCTTCGAGCTTCGAGCTTCGAGCTTCGAGCTTCGAGCTTCGAGCTTCGAGCTTCGAGCTTCGAGCTTCGAGCTTCGAGCTTCGAGCTTCGAGCTTCGAGCTTCGAGCTTCGAGCTTCGAG
>JACVCQ010000269.1:585-4281 GCA_016741945.1 Chitinophagaceae bacterium | reverse complement strand
TTTGGCTTTTTCCCAATGGAAGATGAAAAATATAAAATCAAAGGATTAGAGCGGTTTGATTCTGCAAAACTTGAGAAGCTTAGTGTAGACGCAGATGCAGCTTATATTACGGATGCTTATGGTGTTTTTCGTAATGAATGGTTTAAACAAGGTAATATACAAGACAGATCCGGTATTGTATATGGAGGGATGAGTAAACAGGATATTTATTTTCTGGAATTAATGAAACAGAAAAATAAACTCATCATCACTGAGTTTAACTCAATCGGTTCTCCAACCGATCCCGTTATACGAAAGAGATTTGAACAAGCATTTGGAATCAATTGGTCTGGATGGATCGGCAGGTACTTTGAATCATTTGATACCACCGTTAATAAAGAATTACCAAGCTGGTTAATTAAGAATTATAAAAGAACGCATCAAAATCAGTGGCCCTTTAAAAAAGGTGGAGTAGCTTTTATTAATGCAGATAATGATTTGGTAGTAATTCTCGAAAATGATAAGCACCTAAAAACAGAGCTCCCCTATATTTGTGCTTCTGAAGAAGGCATAAAGCATTATGGGATGCCTGAAAAAATAAAATATTCCTTTTGGTTCGACATTGTCAACGTAAACCAAAGTTTTAATCATGTAATCTCAGATTTTCGTATAGATGTGAATGAAGCGGGGAAAGCGGAATTGGCTCAGTACAAGATACCTTCCAGTTTTCCGGCCATAACTGCGCATATCAATAAAGATTATCGTTTCTTTTACTTTTCAGCTGATTTTTGTGATAATCCGATCTCGCTGTCTTCTTCATATTTTAAAGGAGTTGCTTTTTTCAAATGGATGATGTATACAGAAAGAGAGCCATTGGAGCGCAAAAGCTTTTTCTGGCGATTGTATCGTCCTTTAGTTACCACCATACTGAATGATTATCATGACAGCATCAATAAAGATCAATAACGGGTATATTTCTGAATAAGACTATCCGGAATCAATTTTAGCTCCTGAGTAAATTGAATGTTTTTTCTCTTAAAATCATTGAACAGAGACTTCATTTGAAACTTCTTATTGCTTGTTGGATCCGGTTCTAAATCCATATTACTATTGACCTTAAATAAATTTTCTCCACTCAGCATATATGTTCCTCGTACAAAATCAATTAACTCGGGTTTTGTTTGTTTTAAGGGTATAGAATGATTGTTTCGAAATGATTTTCCAGTATCAATACCCGTACCCAGCCACGCGTTAATATTGGGCATCATTAATCCATAACTATATTTTAACCATGCTGTTAGAGTTGGGGCTATATCAAAATGGCTAGAAATTGATGAAAATTTCTCGGGACGCTTCAACATAGGCGAATAAATCATCAAAGGAACATGATAACGATCAATTTTTGTACTCATCGGAATCTCGGGCATTCGGTGATCACCTGTAATAATAAATACTGTTCTCTTAAAATCTTTTCTTTTACTATATGCGTTCATAAAATTTTTGATCGACTGATCCGCATAAAGAATGCTCGCATATTGATTTTCATAGTTCCTGTAATTTCTTTTTTGCGCTGCGGAAAACTTTAACTCACTCATTCTTTTTTCGAAACGTTTGATATAGTCTTCTTCATTATTAATTAAGAAAGAGCTATGTGTAGATACCGTTAAAGCAATACTCAAATGAGGGCGAGTACTATCATCTTTTGTTTTTAAAAGCATATAATTGAATAAAGAAGCATCATCATACCCCCAACTGACTCCCGAAGGTGAGATGGGTAGCCTTTGATAACCGGTTGCAGGAAAGGAAGTTTCATCATAAATATTCTCTACCCCCGTTTTTTTTAGGAATGCGCGCATATTATCAAATTCAGCATCGCCACCATAAAAGAAAGATGTCTTATAATTATTATGTCTTAGTAGGTTGGCTATGGATAAATGCGCCGACATCTGATCGTCTAATTCATTGAATCCATTTCTGGCAAAATGAAGTGAAGCTAATAATGAAGGAAGTACGGTAAATGTTCTACCGCCGGTACTTAAGAAATTCTCCCAGTACAAACTATGGTTAGACAGTGAATCAAGAAATGGAGTAAAACTTCCTAAATATGCATTTTGATTACTAAAAGCCCTACCCAATCCTTCAACCAGAAGTATAACAATATTGGGTGGCATCGAGTCTTCTTTAGAAAAGAAGCTACCTAAAACATTTTTGGTACTATCCATTTTATGTAGAAAAGGATAATGCTTTGTATCAAGCTGCATATCTGAAAAAACATTATCAGACAGATAATCATCACGATAAATATCTTCTTGCAGATCTTTCGGAAAAAATCGTTGGTAACTTGATGAGTAGAAATAATAAGATTTATTCAGTGATAAATTATTACTGTATTCTCTTCCCGGCAGTAATTCGGCAGTCACTTTATTCAAATCTCTGATGCCTGCAGTAACAATCATCAAAATAAAAAATACAGCTATACCATCATTCGCTTGTAGTCTTTTAGGGAGCTTGACCAATACAAAAATGGATAAAGCACATACAGCAATCAATCCTAAGATAGCCATTACCGATAACCCACCGGATGCGCCTACCGTTTGCTGAATATCTTCCCAGGAATAACTCCAAAGATCTGCACCCAAGGGTACAAATGATTGTATAAAGTACTGCGACAATGCTAACTGAATCAATAATGCAATTGAACCTAAGACAATAAATGAAATCTGTGCAGCCTTCTTACTGAATACATAAATCAGTGTAAAAGGAATAAAACACCAAATGGTTAACGAAGACATGAATGCAACATCTTTCGCTAAGCCATAAAGAATAACCTGCTTAAAAAACTCAGGCTCCCCATGTTCTTTATAATCCAATCCAATTTCAATTCCCCTTCCTATCATGAATAATAACAATAAAGCTAGTATATGCCCTAGGTAATAACGGAACGATTGGAACAGTACATCCGGTATTTGATTCAATACCGGCGCCACTTTCCTTTTATACCAAGAGACTTTTACAGGTGTTTCTTCGGTAACAACAGGTATTGGTTCTGGAACAGGTGTTACTTCAACAATAGGAACTACTTCTTCTACAGTAGGAATGGGCTGAGGAGCATCGGAAGTCTTCTTCGCAAAACCTTGACGGGTCATTTCACCCCAGCTCTTCTTTTTTCTAAAATAATCAATATAGCCTTTTATGGCACTCCATACCACAAATGGATGGAAGTAAAAAGGTTCTGTGAGTGCTGTCAATAATAAAATCAGAATATCGACTCTCCGTTTATATTGATGATAAGTAATCACTTCCATAAGGATAGCAAAGGCAGAATAGAGGTATCCAAATGAAACGATGAATAACAAATAAGCAAAGAAGAAACCCCAGTCCAACATACCGAAGGCTGCAAATAAAAAGAAGCATACAAAACCAAAAAACTCAATAACCGGAGCACACATTTCAAAGAAAAACCAATAAGGATAACTCAGCATTCCCAACAATCCATATTTAGGATTGAAAAACATTTTCTTGTGAAATTTCAATGTTTCAATGGTTCCTCTTGTCCACCTATTACGCTGTCTACCCAAAATATCAAAAGAACTCGGCGCTTCTGTCCAACAAAGTGGATCTGGAATATAAGTTACACGGTATTTTTCATTGCGTTCTTCCATGTAACGTCGCATGCGAACAACAAGCTCCATGTCTTCTCCTACTGAATTATGATCA
>JACVCQ010000269.1:0-575 GCA_016741945.1 Chitinophagaceae bacterium | reverse complement strand
CATAACCACCGCACTTGATCGCAATTTCTTTATCAAAAGCCCCAAAAGCACCCGAGATCAACATCAATCCATTTAATCGGCTCCAAGCCATTCTTCCTAAAATGAATGCACGGATATATTCAAGTATCTGCATTCTTGGCAAATAGTCTTCAGCCAGTTTTACTTTTACCAAACGGCCATCTTCAATTACACATGAGTTGGCAATACGAACAACCCCACCGGATGCAATAACACGTTCATCCGTTTGCTCCAAAAACGGCTTTACCATTTTTAATAATGCATCTTGTTCCAGAATACAGTCAACATCTATACAAACCAAGTATTTATTAGATGAGATATTAATACCTACATTTAATGCATCTGCTTTACCCCCATTTACTTTATCTACCACCAATAGTTTATGATAAATCGGATTACGGCTTTCATAAACGCCTCTTACTTCTTTGGTTTTAATTTTATAATCAACGAAATAATCAATTTTCTCCAGCTCATATGCCTGAATCATTTTTTGCAAACAATCATCTTTACTCCCATCATTAATAACAATCACTTCAAGGTTTACATAGTATATAGAG
>JACVCQ010000268.1 GCA_016741945.1 Chitinophagaceae bacterium | reverse complement strand
CACTTGGCCCATGACGAGTTTATCCTTTTTTAACCATTGATAAAGTTTATCAGGAGAGACAAAGGTAGAAAGACCTATATCAATGAGTTCTTGAAGTTGCAAAATACGGTCAGTATAAATACCTTCAAAAAAGCCATTGTTTTTTGCATAACGCTGAAGTGTACGTTCAGATAAGTGTAGAATAGCCGCCCATTCACTTTGTGTAAAAGGAACTTTATCGGCAATTTTTTTGAATTTACGGTAGGTAAATTCCGCCACTAATGGAACTGGCAGTTTACTAGAAGGAATATACGGCATAGCAAACTCCTCCACCATACGGTTGGAGGTGTTGGGGGGAACTACTTTTTTTGCTTTTGCCATAGCATAACATTTGTCATTCAAATATACGACATTTGTCTTAATATCTACTTGATTTCATCTTTTTTTGGATTGTTTCAGAAAAGGATAGATTTGTAGCCAATTGAAGGATATGTCAGCACAATACAGTCAATTTAAGGCAATGTTTGCCATTACCCGGGCTAGTCTAAAAGCAGTGTTCAGAAGTCCGTCGGCAGTTATTTTCAGCATTGCATTTCCTTTGATATTCATTTTGGTATTTGGATTTGTAGGTGGTGGGGGTAAAGTCTCATTGAGTATTGCTTTTGCTAAGCAGACAGATACCCTCAATCCCATTTACCCATCTTTAAAAAAGATACCCGGTATTCGGATCATTGAAAAATCGGTACAGGAATTAAAAGAAGATCTTGAAAAAGGAAGATTAACTGCTATTGTCAACATACAAAAGTCGGGGTTGGAGAATCCACCTTATGCTATTCAATTATCCAGTTCAGAGGCTGTAAATCCCCAAAACTTGCAAGTACTTCGTTCTATATTGAATGCAGTAATAGCGGGTATCAATCAACAAACATTTGCCAATACACCTACCATTGCATTGGTGAATAGTGAGGTAGAGAAGATTCCGGGTCGGGTCTATCGTACAATTGATTTTATATTACCCGGACAGTTAGGTTTTTCTTTATTAAGTGCCGGTGTATTTGGAGTAGCTTTTTTGTTTTTCAACTTGCGTCAACAGTTGGTGTTGAAGCGGTTTTATGCCACGCCTATCAGAAGACCCTATATTGTTTTGGGAGAGGCATTGAGCAGGGTTATCTTTCAAATGATGACAGCAATCATCATTATTGGGGTGGGACATTTTGCTTTTAAATTCACACTCGTCAATGGAATCGAAACCTTTTTGACGATCATGTTGCTGAGTTTTATTGCGCTGATACTTTTTATGGGATTTGGGTTTATTGTGAGTAGTCTGGCAAAGAATGAAAGTAGTATTCCCCCATTTGCCAATCTGATTACACTTCCGCAGTTTTTGTTGGCAGGTACTTTTTTTTCCATCGATGCTTTCCCTTCCTGGCTACAGCCACTTTGTAAAATATTGCCCTTGACTCATTTCAATAATGCCATGCGCAATATCGCATTTGAAGGCGCAGGCTTGGCGGCGTGTGGACAAGAATTGATGATCTTGGGAGCCTGGATTATTTTGGTGTATGCTGTTGCTTTTAAGACCTTTAAATGGGAATAATATGAAACTGCTCAAATTAGGGTTGATTAGTCTGGTGATTTTGTTTTTGTTAGCTACGGTTATAGGAACGATGCTACCTTCTAAAGTATTGGTATCACGAGCAGTTAATATCAAAGCGCCACCCGATTCTGTAAGAGTGCAAATAGAAGATATCCGCGAATGGCCGAATTGGGTAGAAGGAATGAATGATCCATCAGTTTATATTCAATCTTCTGTCAATGCACGGATTGGTAAAAGCGAAGTAACCATCGCAGAAAAAAATGATAGTGCTGTTATCAGTACTTGGATAACGGCAAAAGGTAAACCACAGATCAGCACAATACGCCTTATTTACCAGCCCCAACAAGAAGTGACCATTGTACAATGGCAATGTGAGCAAGCTGTCGGTTGGTTGCCTTGGGAAAGATTGGGCTCAATAATGAATGATAAAATTATGGGGCCAATGATGGAACAGAATTTAGAGAAGCTAAGACAATTAATAGAGGCAAAAAATCGCACCTTGTAGAATTTATTTGCTGATTTATCCCCATTTTATCAATTTTATTTGCGTTTATTTGCGTCTTTGAAAAAAAAGTTGCAGTTTTATACAAGGATTACAACTAATGTTTGTTAGTTTTAGGCAAGTTCAAGATTCAGGTAAACAACTTCTTATTAGGGTATATGGGAGTTGTTGGTTGTTAAATGAAAAAAGCCATTCGCCGAAGGCGGATGGCTTTCTCTTTGAAAATATATGATGTTAGATAATTAACAATGCATCACCATAACTAAAGAATCGATATTTATCTTTTATCGCTTTTTTATAAGCTTCCATTGCCAAATCATAGCCGGCAAAAGCACAGGTCATGATCAGAAGGCTGGTTTTCGGTAAATGGAAGTTAGTCACCAAGCTATCCGCAACATTAAAATTGTAGGGAGGGTGAATGAAGTGATTGGTCCAGCCTTCACTTGGTTTCAATAATTTCTGAGCAGTAAAGCTACTCTCCATTGCACGCATGGTTGTGGTGCCAATAGAGCAGATACGATGTCCACCTTCTTTTGCTTTGTTAACAATCTTACATGCCTCCTCTGAAATGGCATAATATTCAGCATCCATTTTATGCTTGCTGAGATCTTCCACTTCAATTGGACGGAAAGTACCCAATCCGGTATGTAAGGTTACTTCTGCAAATCGAATCCCGAGAATTTCACAACGCTTAATGAGTTCTTTACTGAAATGCAAACCGGCTGTTGGAGCAGCTACGGCTCCTTCATGCTTGGCATATACAGTCTGGTAGCGTTCCTTATCCTCTTCATCAGGCTTACGCTTGATGTATTTAGGAAGTGGGGTTTCGCCTAAAAACTCTAACATTTTCTTGAAACTTTCATCATCATCATCCCAGAGAAAACGAATGGTACGGCCACGGCTGGTGGTGTTGTCGATTACTTCAGCAACGAGTTCTTCGTTGTCGCCGAAATACAATTTATTTCCCACACGAATCTTTCTTGCGGGATCAACAATCACATCCCAAAGGCGATTGGGTTTGTTAAGTTCACGCAGTAAGAATACTTCGATCTTGGCACCGGTTTTTTCTTTGCGGCCATACATACGTGCAGGGAACACTTTGGTATTATTCACTACAAATACGTCTTTGTCGTCGTAGTACTCCAGAATATCACGGAAATGTCTGTTTTCCATGTGACCACTTTTACGATCAACAACCATCAATCGGCTGTCTTCTCTTTTCTTGGTCGGGTGCTGCGCAATCAGGTTAAGGGGTAAATCGAACTTAAATTGAGATAATTTCATGTTACGGCATGATTTTTTATGAAGTCGGCAAAGGTACGGAATTTTCCCCTCTTTAAAAACTGTTGTTAGGGATTTAAGGGGATAATATTTTCCAATTCCGTTGACATATTGAAAGGCTTTCACCTAATTTTGCGCAAACAGTTGTTAGTTTGACTGGTGCTAAAGGATAACTGTAAAAACCGAATCATGATTCGAAAAATCTGGTGGAAGATATTAGCGATCATTTTATTGCTCTACACCTGTTCCTATGGGTTTCTGGTAAAAATACCCAAGTTGGATGACCGATTACAGGAGTCTATCCGCAATTTCTTTTTTCATGTGCCGATGTGGTTTGCTATGATGATTCTTTTGGGCGTTTCTGTTGTATATGCTATCAAGTATCTGCGCAGCAGGAATCAGATTCATGATTTTTATTCTTCTGCATTTGCGATAACAGGTACTATTTTTGGTTTTTTGGGTCCTACCACCGGGGCCATTTGGGCAAACTTCCAGTGGGGAAGTCCATGGAGTGGTGACCCCAAACAAAACGGAGCCGCAATTGCCATGCTGATTTATCTAGCATATTTTGTTTTGCGTGGTAGTATGAATGAAGAAGAAAAGAAGGCCAGGATTGGAGCTGTCTATAATATTTTCGCCTTTTTTATGTTATTTCCAACACTATGGATCTTACCCAGACTCACAGAATCGCTTCACCCCGGTGGAGAAGGTAGTGAAGGCAATCCGGGTTTAAATGGGAAAGATATGGATGCGAATATGCGTTCTGTTTTTTATCCGGCAGTGATTGGCTGGACTTTGCTCGGTGTTTGGATAAGTACTTTGAGAATCCGTTATGAAATTTTAAAATAACAACCTTTGATTCATGAAGAAACTACTGAAAACCATTTATACATTCTCAGCCTTATTGCTGTTCAATGTTGTTGTA
>JACVCQ010000267.1 GCA_016741945.1 Chitinophagaceae bacterium | reverse complement strand
GGTACTGGGTGCTAGGTTTTAAGGTAACACCTTTTTACACAATACCAGTACCTAGCACCTTGTACCTAACCCTTCTTCCTCGCTAAAATAGAAAAGTCAGTATCCTCTTTCACAATCGTATTTTCAAGTATTCCGATGCCTTCGATCTCCATTGTAACGGTATCTCCGGGTTGTAGCCATTGTTCCTGGTAATTGGGGTCATTCAGTTTGCCGGTGCCATTCAATTCCAGAAAGCAGCCGGTTCCTACTGTGCCACTGCCAATCACATCTCCCGGATGTAATTGTACACCATAAGCACAACGCTCAATGATCTCGGCAAAAGTCCAGTCCATATCTCCTACATTACCTTCACTGACTTGTACACCATTCACCCAACACTTCATACCCAAGTTCCAATTTTTACCGGTATGTCCGGGTTTGGCGGGTATTTCATAAGCTTCTAATTCATCGAGTGTCACTAAACGGGGCCCGATTACTGTAGCAAAATCTTTTCCTTTCGCAGGCCCCAAGTTCAATAACATTTCTTCCATCTGCAATCTTCTGGCACTCATATCATTCATGATCATCAGTCCACCAATGTATTGATCCGCTTCTTCTGCAGGAATATTTCTTCCACCTTTACATATAACAATAGCCGCTTCTAATTCAAAATCCAATTTTTCAAAATGATCTGGCATGCAATGGATATCACCTGGCCCCTGAATGCTATGGTGGTTGGTGAAATAAAAGATAGGGTATTGATCGAATTCAGGGATCATCTCGACTTTGCGATTACGACGTGCTGCTGCCACATGTTGACGAAATGCATAACCATCTCTACACGAAGTGGGAAAAGGCACAGGTGCGAGTAAATTTTGTCCCTGCATGTCTACTCCTTTTTCTTTTCCGATCCTACCCTCTTTGATCGCAGCATTTACCTGTTGTGCTATGGGAAACATGTCATCCCAATATTGTAAGAACATATTCATGCTGCTGGGGAGTTCAGGATGCACTAAGTCACAATCAAATAAATAACCATCTACTAAAAAAGCAAGTTGATCACGACCTTCAGATAAGTAAGAGACAAGTTTCATAATGCCATCATTTGAGGGGCGAAAATAGTTTAAAAAATCTCTGCGAAACTCTTTTTCTCCTTTCTCTGCGGTGATACTTAACCGCAGAGAAAGAAGTACGCTGAGGTTTTTCAGAGAGTAGTTAATCAGGTATCTTTATTGACCCAAAACAGCCGTATGAAAAGGATATTGTTCTTTGTTGGAATTATTGTACTCATTCTTTGCTTTGCATTTAAAAAATCAGAGGACCAGCAACATTGGATTCGTATCAATCAGCTAGGCTATACTCCAAATGGCAGTAAAGTAGCAGTTTGGTGTAGTAAAGAGCATGTTTTGCCAGAAAAGATTGAGTTAATAAATGCTGAAACGAATCAAGCCGTTTATACCATGGATCAATTGGAAGCTTTTGGTGCTTATGGTTCATTCAATAAAACGGCACGAGTTAGATTCACTTCATTTCGTAAACCTGGCCGTTATTTTCTTCGTGCAGGTAATACTGTATCACCCATATTTAAAATTGATCAGGATGTATACAAAGGAACCGCTGATTTCTGCTTACGTTATATGCGTCAACAAAGAAGTGGCTTTAATCCGTATTTAAAAGATAGTTGTCATACCCATGATGGATATACATTGTATGGCCCGATGCCAGATAGCACACATATCGATGTTAGCGGCGGGTGGCATTGCGCAAGTGATTACTTACAGTACACAACTACCTCTGCTAATGCAGCTTGGCATTTATTATTAGCCTATCAAAGTTTCGGAAGGATATTCAGTGATGAAAAACAGGCCAATGGATTGGATGGGAAAAATGGCATAGCAGATATTTTGGATGAAGCCAAATGGGGATTGGATTGGTTGTTGAAAATGAATCCCTCAGACGGCATCATGTTCAATCAGTTGGGAGATGACAGAGATCATGTGAAGATGCGCATCCCTAAAGAAGATACCAATTACTATGGAAAAGGATTTGAACGTCCGGTTTATTTTGTTTCGGGTAAGCCGCAAGTTAGAGGGAAGTTCATGAATGCAACTACAGGAACTGCTTCAACAGCCGGTAAGTATGCAAGTACGTTTGCATTGGCAGCGCAAGTTTATCAAGAGAAAGATCAACACTTCTCTCAAAAATTATTACAAAAAGCAGAAGCGGCCTATCGTTATGGAAAGAAATATCCCGGTGTTTCGCAAACAGCTTCTGTAAAATCACCTTATATCTATGCAGAAGGAAATTGGGTGGATGATATGGAACTGGCTGCCGCAACACTCGCGCTAACGAAAGGGGCCAAAGATGACAGTTATCATACCGATGCTTATTCCTTTGCTAGAAAAGAACCGATCACGCCATGGTTGGGAAAAGATACTGCTCATCATTATGAATGGTACCCATTTGTGAATGCAGGCCACTATGTGTTAGCGAATGGAATGATGAGCGTAAATCATCTTGATACGCTGTATGATTATTATGAAGCAGGCATCAAAGCTGTTTGGAATAAAGCCAAGCAAAATGCTTTTTACAGAGGTGTTCCATTTATCTGGTGTAGCAATAACCTTACGGTTTCATTTGCATTGCAATGTTATTGGTATCGGAGAATGACAGGCGATGATACTTACACCGAATTGGAGCAAGCGAATATTGATTGGATCTTTGGCTGTAATCCATGGGGAACGAGTATGGTATATGGATTGCCATCATGGGGTGATACACCTGTTGATCCTCACTCTGCCTTCACACACTTAAAGAATTATCCGATTGATGGTGGATTGGTAGATGGACCGGTTTATACTGCCATTTATAAAAATCTGATCGGCATTAAATTGAATGATCCAGATGAGTATGCTGCATTTCAAAGTGACTTGGCTGTCTATCATGATGATTATGGAGATTATAGCACGAATGAACCTACCATGGATGGAACAGCATCCTTGATTTATTTATTGGCAGCAAAAGAAGATGAAACAACACCTACAACAAACGCCGGCTGGACTGCCTATCCTCCTATCAATCCGGCTTTTACATTGCAGCAAGGCGCTATTGTGAGAGGTGATACGACTAAGAAATCTATTGCCATTGTTTTTACTGCAGATGAGTATGCAGAGGGATTGCCGATGATTCAAAAAACCTTGCAACAACAAAATATCAAAGCATCTTTCTTTTTTACAGGTCGACTGTATCGTAATAAAACGGTCCAGCCTATGATTCAAAAGCTGTACCAACAGCAACATTATTTAGGCGCACATTCTGATCAGCATATTTTAGACAATGATTGGAAGAACAGGGATAGTCTTTTAGGAACCAGAGATTCTTTGGAGAACGATTATTTCAAAAATATTGAGGCAATGAATGCACTTGGTTTATGGAACAACAACAGGCCGGAATATTTTATTCCGCCTTATGAATGGTGGAACAAAAAAGTAGCAAAGTGGTTTTCACTAAGACTAGTTCGATTGGCAAGTTTTACGCCCGGTACCAGAACCAATGCAGATTATACCTGGCCGGAGATGGGGCCTTCTTATAAATCAAGCGAAGAACTAATCGAATTGCTCAAAGCATTTGAAGTAAAGCATACATTGAATGGTGTAATCTTGTTGATACACGCAGGGACTGATCCGAGACGAAAGGATAAGTTGTATAATCGTTTGCCTGAAATCATCAGCTCCTTGAAGACAAAAGGTTATCAATTCACAACCATCGATAAATTATAGACCTCTTTCTATGTACTTCAGTGTTCTCAGTGGCAATTTTCTCTATCAATGAATTGCCACTGAAAGCACAGAGGGGCACTGAAATAATTTTTTACCACTTTTCTTCTTCCGAGCTCTCCCAATCTTTTTGTTTGAAAGCTTCTCTCGATTTCTTTTTTTCTTCCTGTCTGTCAATGATGAGTTTGGCAATTAGTTCACCTGCATTTTGATCCGGGTGATCGGCGAGGGTTTGTTTGAGTTTTTTCTCGTTGATATCTAGTCGGTACAGTAATGTGACCAGTTGATTGAAATCTTGGGTAACCAGCTTATTTACAATAGTTACAAGCTGATTCCAGGTATATGATTCAATTTGATATAGGTCGTTCTCAGTGGACATACCATAAAGATAAACCAATCCATATAGCAGGGTTCTTGTATTCAAAATCAAGCTGTTAAGTCAATTTAGCTGTACAAATTGTTAAATTTTTATTACAAAATGTAAAATAAATTTGACAAAATGAAAAATTAATTTTACGTTTGTAATGTCAAATCAAACAAGAATATGAAAC
>JACVCQ010000266.1 GCA_016741945.1 Chitinophagaceae bacterium | reverse complement strand
ACATATTCCCAATGTAATAGCAGCTTCTATACTTCTAAATGAAGGAGATGACAAAGTGAGAATGTGGGATCTGAGTTCCGTAGAACTATACAATCAAGAGAACCATGTCCCTTTCGATATTACATTTCGGTTAAAAGAGAACGACCCGCATTTATATGTGAAAAGAGTATGGGAAAATAACGAAGATTTCTTTGTAGAAACACAGGATCAGAAAGGGTTTGAGAGATTGCTTGAATGGGCTTGTGAGCATGGCAAAAAAGAGGCTGTCGCAGAAGTGAAGGCTTTTATTGAGGCTTACAAGATAGAGCGTTCATATCATGCTGTAAAAAAACTTAATCATGGTAAACTGGTGATTGATTTGTTGGATCCTCCAACAGCTGAAATCGAGACCATACTCACCAAGATGGGAGCTGCTTTTGATCTTGCTTATACACGTTTTCTGGATTTGAAAAAAGCTGAGGAACAGGCACAAGAGGCAAAAATTGAAGCGGCACTAGAGCGGGTCAGAAGTAGAACCATGGCCATGCAACGAAGTGAGGAACTATCTGCCGTTGCTCATTTATTGTTTGAAGAATTTAAAAATTTGTATACTTCTTCAACCCATGTACTATCTAGGGCTTTTGTAATAACAGTGGATGAACAAGTGCAGCGATTTACATTTTTTATTACCACTACCGACGGTGAATACCTACAAGCAGCTTATCCACTTCCATTTGATGAGTCTACCAATGGTAAACCTTTGTATCAATGCTGGAAAAATCAAGACGAACTATTGGTGAATGAACTAGAAGGAGATGTATATCAATCTTGGTTAAGATATCTCGATAGTATTGATCTGTATGTTACGCCTGAAGTTCGTCAAATGAACAGACGTATTAATAATTATGTACGATTTACCAAAGGGTTTATTGGGGTTACTTCTGTTGAGCAATTGAATCCAGACGGATTGCTATTGTTGCAAAGATTCACCAAAGTGTTTGATCAAACTTATACTCGTTTCCTTGATTTGCAAGAAGCAGAAGCCAATAAGAAATCAGCAGTTAAGCAAGCGGCTATTGATAGAATTCGTGCAAACATTGCTTCCATGCGTTCTGTGGAAGATTTGGATCGTTTGATACCCCTTATTTGGAATGAGCTTCATATCCTTCAGATTCCTTTTATACGATGCGGAATTTTTATCATGAATGAACAAGAGCAAACGATTAATACATTTTTATCGACTCCTGATGGTAGATCCATTGCATCTTTCCCATTATCATACCAAGCATCTACCAATATCAGTGATGTAGTGAGTCATTGGCAGCGAGGGGAATTGTATATTGATCAATGGGGGATAGATGCTTTTTACAGTTTAGCTGATTCTTTGGTGGAGCGTAATATTATTCAGCATAGAGAGCAATACCTGGCTTCTATTCCGGATACAGGGATGTATTTACATTTAGTTCCTTTTTTGCAAGGAATGTTGTATGTAGGGAATATGGGAATCTTATCCAAAGAAGAGCTTGGTGTTTTACAATCAGTATCCAATGCGTTTTCTACAGCATATGCACGCTATCAGGATTTCAATAATCTGGAAGCAGCCAAAAAAGAAATCGAAAAAACGTTACAAGACCTTAGGCAAACTCAACAGCAGTTGGTACAGGCAGAGAAAATGGCTTCATTAGGAGAGCTCACCGCAGGTATCGCCCATGAAATACAAAACCCATTGAACTTCGTCAACAACTTTAGTGAAGTGAGTCAGGAATTGATTGATGAAATGAAAGCTGAATTAGCTAATGGCAATTTCAACGATGCAGAACAATTGGCTACAGATATCAAAGAGAACCTGAATAAGATTCATCACCACGGTAAAAGAGCAGATGCCATTGTGAAGGGGATGTTGCAACACAGTAGAACCAGTACCGGTAAAAAGGAATCCACGGATATCAATGCTTTGTGTGATGAATATCTCAGACTGGCTTATCATGGATTAAGAGCGAAGGATAAAAGCTTCAATGCAAAATTTGAAACAAAATTAGATCCACAAGTGGGGGTACTGGATATTGTACCGCAAGATATTGGAAGAGTTCTTTTGAATTTAATTAATAATGCATTTTATGCTACAGATGAGCGTAAAAAGAAAGAGGCAGTTGGTTATGAGCCAATGGTAATGATTGAGACTGGTAAGATAGACGATTTTGTTACCATTTCAGTTACAGATAATGGAATGGGTATACCAGATGCGATCAAAGAAAAAATATTTCAGCCTTTTTTTACTACTAAACCAACAGGACAAGGGACAGGACTGGGATTGAGTTTGAGCTATGATATCGTGAAAGCCCATAAAGGAGAGTTGAAAGTAGAGACGAAAGAAGGGAAAGGAACAAAGTTTGTTCTTTCAATTAAAATTCTCAATGGATGAAACGTATTGTATTAATATTTCTCGTTTATTTTTTGAATTGCCCACTCTTTTCACAAGAGAGTAAAGATAGCCTTTATAACAAACTCACACAAGCTAAAAATGATTCGGCTAGAGTAAATGCATTATTGGACTTATGTCAATATTTTCTTTTTAGAAATGCAGATTCCAACTTTTATTATGGTTATAAAGGTTTGTCAGAAGCCAGAAAATTCCAGCTGCCTGACCAAGAAGCTATGTTCTTATTTTATCTTTCTGTTCAAAATGCTAATGTTGGAAATCAAGTCAAACGATTCGAACTTCTTTTAAAGGCACTTCAAGTAACTAGAGATAATAACTTATTACTAACAAAAGGACAAATACTCGCGCAGCTTGGAAAATTCTATGCTGATTTTGATATAACAGCTGCATTTAAATACTTGTATGAAGCAAAGGTAATTTTTAATCAAAATCCCGAATATGATGCTTCACTGCTTTATACATTTCTTTCAATCTGTCATTTAAAGATTCAGCAATTAGACTCCGCTCAATATTATGCTAATATGTTGCAGGGGCTTGTTAACTCAAGGTCAAAAACTGCTATGGGGAGAGGTACACTAAATAGTCAATTTGGAGATATTCAAATGGCAAAGAAAAACTATGATTCTGCTCTTTATTTTTACAGAATTTCAACTCGGATAAATACGGGTTATCTCTATAAACTTGCTGACTATTTTAAAGAAATAAAAAATTATGATTCTGCCATTTGGTATGCAGAGGCTTCAGTACAACCAGCTATACGGTTCAAAGAATATCAAGATGTGATTGATATATCAAAGTCTTTATCAGAACTATACCTTATTAAAAATAATCTTGCAAAGGTTAATTACTATAATGGGCTTATTATACGTTACCAGGACAGTTTAATATTGATCAGAAATGCTACTACTTTTAAAGCGATTTCCGAATACGATCAAAAAGAAAGAGCATATGAGGTAGACCTAGCAGAAACCGCATTGCGAAATAAAATAAAAATTATTGGCTTATTAGTAGGGTTGGTTATTGCTTTGATCATAGGAATCATTGTATATCGTAATTACCAAACTCAAAGGAAAGCAAACGATTTGTTACAGCAACAAAAACTTGAAATAAAAATTGAAAAAGCTAAATCTGATGAAGCGTTGGAAAAATTAAAAGCTACACAATCTCAACTTGTACAATCAGAAAAAATGGCTTCATTAGGAGAACTAACGGCCGGGATAGCTCATGAAATTCAAAACCCATTAAACTTCGTGAATAATTTTTCTGAGGTCAGTAATGAATTGATTGATGAAATGAAAACTGAATTAGATAAAGGAAAGATTGAAGCCGCTAAAGAAATAGCTGAAGATGTAAGGCAGAATTTAGAAAAGATCACTTACCATGGTAAACGCGCCGATAGTATTGTAAAAGGAATGTTGCAACATAGTAGAAGCAGCACCGGACAAAATGAACTTACAGATATCAATGCACTTTGTGATGAATATTTGCGATTGGCTTATCATGGTATTCGTGCAAAGGATAGTGGGTTTAATGTAACACTAGAAACCAATTTTGATACAACAGTTGGACAAGTATTGATACAGCCACAGGAAATTGGTAGAGTAATACTCAATCTCATTAATAATGCATTGTATGCAGTAGGGGACAAAAAGAAGGTACAAAAAGAAGGATATGAACCAACTGTGAAAGTGTCTACTCAAAAGAAAGGAAATGTTGTAGTACTTATTGTTGAGGACAATGGACAAGAAAGACCTGATGGTATCAAGGAAAAATTCTACCAGCCGTTTTTTACAACAAAGGAAACAGAACAAGGACTTGGATTGGGTTTAAGTTTGAGTTAGAAAATGGGAAAAGCAAAAAAGGGGTGTTTGACGGTTGAATCCAATACGAGATAAAGAAA
>JACVCQ010000265.1 GCA_016741945.1 Chitinophagaceae bacterium | reverse complement strand
GGTATGCACCAGGAGCTGCCGGAGCAGCACTGGTAGAAAGCATTCTACGTGATGAAAAGAAATTATTTACCTGCTGTGTAAGTCTGGAAGGTGAATACGGACAGAAAGATATCTGTTTAGGTGTTCCTGTTGTGATCGGCAAAAATGGCTGGGAAAAGATCGTCGATTTCAAATTGAATGAAGAAGAACAAGCATTGTTCAATAAGAGTGCAGAAGCTGTTAGAAGTATGAATGATGTGTTGAAGACTTTATAAGACGCGGTTCATCCTTTAACTGAACCGTTTATACATGAATCCCTGTCTGTAAAAAACAGACAGGGATTTTTTTATCTCTAGCATCGACCGCTTGTCATGCCATTGTCACTGCTCATCCCGAAACAACCATGTCCGCTGTAACATTCTTAAGTGCTTTGCGTCTGATTGAGCAACCTAAACAACAATAAAATGAGAAGGATTTTAACTGCGGCTGTGATCGGATTGAGTTCATTATTGAGCACCGCTATCGCACAAACTAGCAGTACGATTAAAGGAAAGATCAGTGATAACAATGGCAAGGCCTTACAGTCTGTTACAGTATCCCTATTAAAGTCTACAGACAGTTCCCTTGTTAAAGCTGATGTTACAGATGCCAATGGTGCATTTGAAATGGCATACGGCAAAGAAGGAAAATACCTGCTGAGCTATATTATGATTGGTTTTGAAAGAACCTACTCCCCAGTTTTTGAAGTAAAAAATGGTCAAAGCTTTGATGCAGGCAACATCACATTACAACCCGCAGCCACTAAACTGCAGGATGTAACTGTTACCTCTCGTAAACCTATGATTGAAATCAAAGCTGATAAAACAGTATTCAATGTTGAAAACAGCATCAATGCTACCGGTAGCAATGCATTAGAGTTATTGCAGAAAAGTCCGGGCATTCAAGTAGATAACAACGAGAATATCTCGATGAAAGGAAAAACAGGTGTTCGTATTTATGTAGATGGAAAGATGACCCAACTGGGTAGTCAGGATTTGGCTGCTTATTTAAAGAGCATTAATAGTAATGATGTTGAAGCCATTGAAATGATAAGCAATCCCAGTGCTCGTTATGATGCAAGTGGTAATGCGGGTATCATCAATATTCGATTAAAGAAGAATAAAAGATATGGCACTAATGGTTCTGTGAACCTCGGAATGGTACAAGGTGTTACACCAAAAGGTAATGGTTCTGTCAGCTTGAACTATCGCGATAAAAAAGTGAACCTGTTCAGTAATGTAGGAACCAATATTGGTAGATATGAGAACACATTAGATCTCTATCGTGTACAATTGGATTCTATTTATGACCAAAAAAGTACCAACTGGAGCCACAATAAAAGTGTGAATGCAAAATTGGGAGCCGATCTGTTCCTCAACAGCAAAAATACACTGGGTTTTCTGGTGACCACTAACTTTAGTGATAATGACTGGACAAGCGAAAGCAATACCAATATTTCTTACAACCCAACAAAACAGTTTGTAAAAAAATTGGTGGCATTGAATACCATTCCAGGTAGCAGAACGAATATGAATTCTAATATTAACTACCGTTATGCCGATACCAGTGGTAAAGAGATCAACTTTGATGCTGACTACGGTTTATTCCGTGGTACCGGTAGAAGTTTTCAGCCAAACAATTACCTCGATAACTCAGGTAATATGTTATCACAAGTGATCAACCGAAACTTTACACCAACTGATATTGATATCTATACTGCTAAAGTGGATGTAGATCAACCAAAATGGAAAGGAAAGTTAGGTTATGGTGCTAAGTTCTCTTACGTGAAAACAAAAAATACATTTGATTTCTTCAATGATATCAATGGTGTTCCAGTAAAGATTTTAAGCAGAAGTAACAGTTTTACTTATAAAGAGAATGTAAATGCTGCTTACATCAACTATCAGCGTCAGTTCAGTCCGAAATGGAGTTTGCAGACAGGTTTACGTATGGAACAAACCAATAGCGAAGGTATTCTGGCTAGAGCAGATGGTATCATTCAATCAGATAATACCGTTAAACGTAGCTACTTAGATTTCTTCCCAAGTGCTGCTTTAACTTGGACTGTTGACCAGAAGAACACCTTGAACTTGACTTTTAGTCGTCGTATCGATCGTCCAACTTATCAGGATCTGAATCCATTTGAGAATAAACTGGATGAATTGACATACGAAAAAGGAAATGCGTTCTTACGTCCGCAGTATACGAATACCGTTGAGTTATCGCACACTTTCAAATACATGTTAAACACTACCATTGGTTATAGCCATGTAAAAGATTTTGCTACACAAACAACAGATACTACGAACAATGCCACTTATGTACAGCAAAGAAATCTGGCAACACAACGTATCCTGAGTTTCAGTATCGGCTCTCCATTACCGATTGCTAAGTGGTGGAATGGTTATGCAAATGTTTGGTACAATTATCAGATGTTTAAAGGAAAGATCGGTGATAATGAGATTAAAACCGAAATCCCCATGTTTGGAGCTTATATGCAACACACATTCACTTTAGGCAAAGGATACAATGCTGAATTGAGTGGCTGGTTCAGTGGCCCGAATGTTTGGGGTGCCACTTGGAGAACAAAATCATTGGGTGGACTGGATCTTGGTTTCCAAAAACAGATCTTGAAAAAACAAGGAACATTGAAATTAAGTGTGACCGATATCTTCTTCACCAACCCATGGACAGCAACCAGCAATTTTGGTGGACTATTTGTCAATGGACGTGGACAGAATGAAAGTCGTACTGTACGTTTAGCATTCTCTTGGAGATTTGGTAACAATCAAGTAAAAGCTGCACGTCAGCGTCAGACTGGATTGGAAAGTGAAGCAAAACGTATCAAAGGATAGTAGTTGGTTTTGGTAATAAAAAAGAAAGGGCTCCGAAATTTCGGGGCTCTTTTTTTATAGATATGCTTGAGTAGTAGCTACTATCAAGTCTACATCCTGCTCCTGCATACATTTAAAATGCGCTCTTGGACAAGTCTTTGTTCCATAATTAGAGCAAGGCTGACAAGCCAAGCCTTTTACGATGAAGTTATGATAAGCAGGTTTGTTGTGATGTAGTAATTGTTCTGTACCATAATAAGGTTCTACATCCAATACCGGTGAAGTGCCACCCCAAATCGCGAGTACGGGTTTGTTGAGTGCACAAGCAATGTATTGCATACCCGTATCATGTGATATCACCAGTTTAGATTGACGAATGATATCTGCCGATTCATGCAAACTGAATTTGCCACAAGCATTATAGATCTTAACCGAGTCTATTTTTGCGATCTCCTCTCCTTCTTGTTTATCTTCTTTTCCACCTACCAACACAATCGGATATTGCAACTTTGCACAAAGCTCTCGCAATTTATATACAGGTAATTTCTTGGTGTAATAACTAGCACCAATCACAATGGCTACAAAGCCTGCACTGTGCGATAAAGGAAGATCTTCTGCTTTTACGCTGACATTTGTGGGAATAAAATAATCCATTCCCTTACCATCATTTTGAACACCTAGTGGTGCTAGCGTATCCAAACAACGATCTACAATATGTCTGCCTGCCATTTTGTTGATGTGCAGCTTTGTGAGCAATACTTTTTCAATGACCTCTTTATTGTAAGACAACACGGGAACTTTCAGTGCTTTTTTAATACGCCAAGTTCTGAAATTTTTGTGTAGATCTATGATGTAGTCGTATTGCTCTGCTTGCAAATCTTTGATCAGCGCATCAAGATTGTGAGAGAAATAATGAAACTTATCAATATAAGGATTTGCCTCTGTAACAGCTTTCATCGATTGTTTGGTCAGGAAATGTACTTCAGCATCGGACACTTGTAATTTCAAACAACGGATAGCCGGTGTTGTTAAAACAATATCGCCGATAGAAGAAAAACGGATGACCAGAAATTTCATAGCTGCAAGATAAGAAGTATAAATCCTCTCTGCGAAACTCTGTGCCATACTCTGTGTAACACTGTGGTTAACCAAAGAGGTAACGGAGTATGGCACAGAGTTACACGAAGGGATGATTATTCTTCAACGTAATTGAGGTCTTTATGGAAGGTCTCTTCTGTAAAGTAATAAGCTATCAGCGTGATTGTCATCACAACAATACCTGTGATGATACCACTGTACACCAAACTCCATCCCCATGATTTTTGAAACAGATCCAGGAACATCATGTTGATCAAGGGCAATGCTCCTCGCACCATATTCGGAATGGTAGTAGCCGCTGTACCACGAAGATTCGTGCCAAACTGCTCTGCTCCCATCGTTACAAAAATGGCCCAGAAACCGGTACTAAAACCTAGTAATGTACAGATAGCATACATGCT
>JACVCQ010000264.1 GCA_016741945.1 Chitinophagaceae bacterium | reverse complement strand
ATCCGATAGGATTTGCCGCCAGTTTTACGGCTTCCATGGAAGCATTAACAGGATTGATGACTTTCGCTATTGCAACAGGCATCATGTGGGGCCGATTTTCAAAACCAAAAGCGTATATCCGATACAGCAGGAATGCTATTATCGCCCCTTTTAAAGACGGTATCGCACTGATGTTTCGAATGGTACCTTATACCAGAAATTACCTGGTGAATGTAGAAGTAAAAGTAACATTGGCCATTCATGTGGAAGAAGATGGGCAGCGTAAGAACAGATTCTACAATATGCCCTTGGATATTGCCAAAGCGAATACGATGACTGCTAACTGGACATTGGTACATGTGATCAATGAAGAAAGTCCCATCTATGGTTTTACCAAAGAAGATTTGATCAATGCGCGTGCTGAAATATTGGTATTTGTACAGGGGTTTGATGAAAGTGTATCTAATACAGTGGTTTCACGTACTTCCTACACATATGAAGAATTTATTTTCGGAGCGAAATTCCTACCGATGTATCATCCGAATGAAGATGGCACTAAAACAGTTTTACATCTTGATCAGTTGGATGCTTATGAACCTGTTGTTTTGCCGGTGAAATGATGTGAAGCGGAAAATAGAACGCAGATCATCATGATTTTTTATGATTGATCATGATAATCATGAAAATCATGACAATCTGTGTCCCATTAATTAGAATTAAACCCAATAAATGATGATGAAATGAAAATACTCACAAATAAAAATTTGGAGCTCATCTATTCACTACAGAACTCTATTTAAGTGAATCAATAATCACTTTAAACTCATCAGCGATCAGAGAAGCACCACCTACCAATCCGCCATCCACATCCGGCTGAGTGAATAATTCTTTGGCATTGGAAGCTTTTACACTGCCTCCGTATAAAATGGAAATCTCCTGTGCAACAGCATCACCATATTTAGCAGCCAGTTGTTGGCGAATATAGGCATGCATCTCTTGCGCTTGTTCACTGGTAGCTGTTTTACCGGTACCAATTGCCCAAATGGGTTCGTATGCGATCACTACTTTTTTCAATGCATCGGCAGATAAATGATACAATGATTCTTCTAATTGTTGGGCTACAAATTCGTTTTGCGTACCTGCCTCACGAATCTGCAAAGGTTCTCCGCAACAAAAGATCGGTGTGATCTGATGTTCTAAAGCAATATTTACTTTTTCAGCTAGAAACTGATTGCTTTCCTGAAAATATTCACGACGTTCTGAGTGACCCAATACTACATGCGTAATACCCAATGAGTTCAACATCACAACAGATGTTTCTCCGGTATAAGCACCACTTTTTTTATTGTAACAGTTTTGTGCTGCAATGTATACTTGTGTTTTACCGGTAACTTTTGCTTGCGCCATCGACAAATAAGGAGCCGGTACAGCAAATACTACCTGTCTGTTTGCATTCAGATCATAACTATGAGACAATAACTGATCAAGTAATTGTTCTGCTTCGTTGATCGTAAGATTCATTTTCCAGTTGGCGGCGGCTATTTGCTTTCTCATTGGTTGGTATTTTTTGAGGTCAGCGAAAATACAGTTTTCTTCTGTGCTCTCTGTGTATTCAGTGGCAATTAATTTGCCACTGAAGGCACTGAAATACACTGAAATTATTTTGCGGAGAGTGTTATGAGTATTTGCTTTTCAATTTCACTCAAAGATTGTTTTTTGAGTTTTTTCCAGTTATCAATATCCACCAAAGCCTTGTCAGTTTTATATTTCACGCCCTTACAACCCCAACTGAAATCAGGGATAATATTCGGCAAGAGGCCTTCCCCAAATACATTACAAGACACTCCTATCACTGAACCCGTATTGATGGATGAATTGATCGCTGTTCGGGAATAATCGCCCATGATAACCCCACATTTATAACCGGCAGGCAAATATTCCTGATCGGCTTCACTCCATACTTGAACAATACCTGCGGTATTTTTCAAATTACTATTACTGGTACCCGCACCCCAATTACACCACTCACCTATCACTGCATCACCCATATAACCATCATGTGCTTTATTGGAATAACCCATCATAATACTGTTCTTGATCTCTCCGCCACCCATGCAATAAGGTCCAAGTGTTGTAGCACCATAAATACGGGAATTCATTTTTAACACTGAATGATCCCCCAAAGCGAAAGGGCCACGTATCGCTGATCCTTCCATAACAATAGCATTTTTCCCAATATAAATAGGTCCCGTTGACGCATTCAATATCGCATGCTCATCGATGGCACCGGGTTCTATAAAAATATGCGCTGTCTTGGAGCACCGATTGGTAGATGAGATGGCTAAAGATGTTTTACCATGCGTTAATAGATTAAAATCAAAACGCAAAATTTGATCATGGAACGATAGTAGCTGCCATGGATAACCAATTCGTTGAACTGAGCCATGATCATGTACGACTTCAAAATATTGAACAGATTGAGCCGAATCAAAATCTTCAAATACAATATCAGCTTTTCCCAAAATCAACCCCTGTTCATCAGCCCAACAGTGGTTTTTCGAAATACTTTTAATAGCATCTAATAAAGCGGAATCCGGAATGATAGAAGCATCTACCCAAATATGTTCTCCTGCAGGTGGATATCCATAAAGATTTTGCAAATAAGGACTGGTATGCACGAATACCTGCATGCCGGTTAGTCGTTCCCATCTTTCTGCGATAGTGAAAATACCAAAGCGTAAAGAAGCAACTGATCTATTCTTGGTAAAAGGAAATAATTGGTGACGATTTGTATGATCAAATAAGATAATTGACATGATACAAACCTAAACAATAACCTTTTAATAATCGCTTTCTTTAAAGATGGCCTTCATCTCTACTCTTCGGTTTAAAGCTCGTCCAGCCGGCGTGTTATTGGTGGCTACCGGACGTTCCAATCCATACCCGGCAGAAGCAAGACGATTGGTATTGATGCCTTTTGATGTTAAATAAGTAACCACAGAAGCTGCCCTCCTTTTCGACAATCCTTTATTCATCACCGCATCACCTTGGTTATCGGTATGACCTTCTACTGTTAAAGTAATACCCGGATACGCTTTCATAATAGCCACTACTTCATTCAAAGGTTTAAAAGATTCAGGTTTCAAATCTGCTTTAGCAGTATTGAAATATACATTTCGAGCCAGTTCTGCGATTCGTTTCAGGACATCTGTATCAGGGCATCCCGACAATGGTTTGATGCCTTTTACATCCGGGCATTTATCATCGACATCCGGAATTCCATCTTTATCTTTATCTGCTATCACTACCACTTCTGGTACCGGTAACTTACCGATGATAACCGGTTTCAGTTCAAAGGGATCTGTTTTGGCAGGTGTTACAATCGCCATGGTTTCTTCAAGACTGTCTTTGTAATAAAACTGAAGCTCATATTCTCTGTTGGGTTTCAGACCAAACCGATAAGATCCTGTAAAATTGGTAGTGATAGGTAACGCAATTTTGCCTGTATCTTTTTTAGGTTTGATATACACAGTAACACCCGGTAGTCTGCGCATATCTGCCCTATTCAATACTACTCCATCCACAGGTATGATCTTTTCGTCTTTCTGAAAAACATAGATATCATCATTGCCTCTACGGTTACTGGTGATAAAACCTTTTTGGGTTGCAGGATTACTATATACCAGTCCGAAATCATCGGCATGTGAATTCAAAGGATAACCCATGTTAACAGGTAAATTCCATTCACTTTTTTGCCAGGTAGTACGAAAAATATCCAATCCGCCTAAGCCGGCCATGCCATTGGAGCTAAAGTAAAATTCATTACCCCGGATGGTGGGAAATAATTCATCTCCGGCAGAATTCAAATGTTTGCCCCCATGAATAATAGTAGGGTCAATTTTTCCTTCAATGATATTCACATAGTAAATATCAACACCACCGATGCCACCGGGTCTGTTACTACAGAAATACAAACGAGTACCATCTTCTGTTAAAGCAGGATGAAAAAAATCATAAGCCGGCTCTACAAATGAAAGTACTTTTACCTGTGCCCATTCATTATTCATATATTGCGCTTCACATATTTCTAAGTTAAAGCGACCATTTACTTTTTTACTGCTATTTCTGGTGAAAAATAATCGATCACCGGCTTTATTAAAACAAACAGGACCATAATTAAATTTCGCATCTAACTGTTCACTAAATCTGGGTAAATCATTCCGATCTCCACTATACATTCCTGATAAACTAATAGCTGCAATAGAGTTATTATCATTACTGGTAGCAGCTGTATTATCATCATTGATCTTTAGGGTATTGAATAATTTTTTCTCTTCCGGTGCAGGAATAGCCTCTAATACAATAATGGAAGAGGTATCAGGAAC
>JACVCQ010000263.1 GCA_016741945.1 Chitinophagaceae bacterium | reverse complement strand
TCACAATATGCTGCAGTTCTTCTGTCTTGCCAAACGATGGCATGGAAGATGGGCTTGCCTGTTTGTTGATCCCATACTACCGTGGTCTCACGTTGATTGGTAATACCGATGGCAGCAATCTGTTGAATGGTCAGTCCCGCCTTGGTCACAGCCTCAGCAGCCACGCCTAACTGAGTACTCCATATTTCATTGGCATCATGTTCCACCCAACCGGGCTGCGGAAAAATTTGTTTGAATTCTTTCTGCGCTACAGAAATAATAGCACCGGAATGATCAAATACAATAGCCCTACTACTAGTGGTTCCTTGGTCGAAAGAAAGGATGTATTGTTGCATGACCGTAAGATATAGAAATATTGAATGTCGAATGTTGAATATCGAAGGAACCTATCATTCATAATTCGACATTTAAAATTCGACATTCATTATTCTTCATCTCCTTGGTTTTAACCAAAGCTCCGGATTCATCGGCGCAGCTTTTTCATTGCTGATCATGAACATGATGGCGCCTTCGCCGTCGATACTTTTACCGGATCTACCCAGCAGAGAACCGGCTTTCACTTCTTGTCCTACAGCAACAGAGATAGTAGAAAGTTGATTATAAGACGTAAAATATTTTCCATGTCTTATAAATACAGCCAGATCCCCATTGATCTCACCCACATACACCACTTCACCATCGGCAACACTTTTTACCGGTGATCCTTCCGGTAGTGCAATTTGTATACCATCACTTTTCTGTGTGAGTTTGGTGCCGGGAACTGTTGAAATACCAAAGGGCACATATACATTACCGCGATCTACCGGCCAAGGTAAACGACCTCGGTTCTGTTCAAACTGAATAGAAGTTTCCCTGCCTTCAGGAGTTGATTCCAGGTCTGAATAAGGCCTGTCTGCAACCCGCTTATTTTCCAGTGGTTCGGTAATAGCACCACTCTTGGTAATATTGCTATTAGAAGCCGTATTGTTTTTGGGAGCCCCATCTGTTGTTGGCTTGGCAGTATTGGCTGCCGCTCTCTTGGCATCTTCTGCTGCTTTTAATTTCGCACGTCGGGCCGCTTCATCTGTCTCTCTTCTAATGATGGCTGTCAGTGCCTGCTGCATTTTCTGACGCTGTCTTTCTTTGGTCTGTATCTGGGTAGATATTTCTTTTTCTTTTCCTTTCAGTTGTGCTACAACCTGGTCTTGCACTTTTTTATCTTCCTGTAACACTTTCAATTGTTCACTTTGCTTTTCCAGTGTGGTGATCCTTTCTTTTTTATTGCTGCTCAGGATATCGATTTTTTCTTTCAATAACTGCTCAGATTGCATAATGGCTTCAGCCTGTGTTTCACGATTACGGCGATAGCTTTTTAGATAGGTAACTCTTTTGATCGCATCATTAAAACTTCTCGACGAGAAAATAAAATTCAGGTATTCATAACTACTTCTGTTCTTATAAGCGAATACAATACTCTTGGCATATTTTACACGCAGGGTATCCAGTTCTCTTCGCAAGCGATAGATATCTCGTTCATTCAAAAAGATGGTATTATCCAGATCACGGATTTGACGATTGATGGAGTTCACCAACTGTTCACGCATCGCCACTTTGCGCTTGATGATGGCCAACTGACTTAAAGAAAGTTTTTTATTTTTCTGGGTTTGAGACAGCAGGCTATTCAGTTCCGCCAATTCTTTTTTGAGCTCTTGTTCCTGTTTTTGCAGTTCCTCACGGGTTTGGGCATGCACAGCCAGTCCGATGAAACAAATCAGGAAAAAGGAGAAAAAAGATTTCAGCATGATCAATGAATTTAATCCGCCTCTGACGGGTGTAAGTCCGCCTCAGGCGGAAATTTTTTGTTTGATAACGAAAAATTGATGGGTAAATTACTTACGCTTATAGTTTTTTGGTGGCTCGAAGTTGTATTTTAACGGATCATTTAACGTAAACTCTTTGAAATCAAGGTAAATATCCAGTTTTGCCTTCTCAGCCATCGATATTTTACGGTTCGTAGCAAACATATAATTGCCTAATGGCTGATAACCACCAAATGTGATATCGCAAGTACGATTACGTTGCATATCCACATCATCCAGTTTACTGTATAAAACACGGTTATCATTTTTGTCCAGATTGATGAGGTGCTTAAACAATTCCCCCACCATCACTACCAGCAGTTGTGTATTACTGTTTTTGTACGACACTAGGTTTTTACTAACGAAAATCGGATTGCCAATCAATAAGTCTTGAAGCGTAGCAAAGTCAAAAGGTATTTCGGTCACTTCCTGCAAATAACTGATAGAACGGTTCATCACATATTTCTCACCTACCTTACGTACCAGTGTCACACTGTCTTTATTGATTTTCACTTGGAGTCCTTCGGCCGATATCCCCAAAAATGAACCCTTCACACGAATAATGATCACACTGTCTTTACGCATACTCAAGTAAACCGTGTAATTATCTTTATTCTCTGCACCTTCATAATCCACTTTAATCTTGGCATTAAAAGTCTGGAAGTCAATTTTATTCTGAATCACTTTCCCCATGATATCCGCCACAATAGCAGCCGAATCCACCACCGGCGTTTCTTTAATCACCACAATCTGTGCTGTATCTTTTTTAGTAATGGCTTCTTGAATGGCTTCTACTTTTTTGACGGTTTTGCAAGAGAAGAGAAAGAGGAAAGCTGCGAGCTGTGAGCTGCGAGCTACGAGCTTTTTGTTTCGAGCTATGAGCTGTGAGCTAGTAGCTACTAGCTGCAAGCTGCAAGCTGCTAGCTTCTTGAGAATAAGCGAAATATTAAAATATATACTTCCCAAAATGACGATTTTTTTAATTGTAAGAACACACACACCAACAAGACCAACACCTAATACCTATTACCTATCACCAGCACCCATTACCCGATTACCTAATAACCCAGTACCTAGTACCTAGCACCTAGTACCCGATTACCCAGTACCCGATCACCAACCAAAATCCCACATCTTCCATCTGAAATCTGACATCTCCCATCTGAGATCCGACATCCTAAATCCTCCCCGTGCTCCCAAACCCCCCACTGCCTCTTTCCGTCTCATTCAATTGTTCGGTTACATGCCACTCAATTCTTTCTACTTTTTGTAACACCATTTGAGCAATGCGATCACCGGGTTGTATGACCTGCTCATCAGCAGATAGATTAATGAGAATCACTTTTATCTCACCCCGATAATCAGCATCAATGGTACCCGGTGTGTTCAAACAGGTGATACCTTGTTTGATAGCCAGACCGCTACGCGGACGAATCTGGATCTCATAACCAATCGGTATCTCCACAAAAATACCGGTAGGTACCAATAGGCGCTCAGAAGGCTGAATAGTTATGGGTTGCTCCAAAAAAGCCCTGATATCTACCCCAGACGACCCTACAGTAGCATAATCAGGTAATGGGTTATTCGATTGATTAACAATACTCACCCGTATCGGCTGAACTGACATAGGCGCAAAACTACTAAATCTGGGGGAACGTGAATTGTCAATTGTGAATGGTCCATGGTGAGTAGTGAGTAGTGAGTAGTGAGTAAAACATCCAGAACTCACTACTCACTACTCACTACTCACCACTGACTACTCACTAAAAGCTTTCCCACATAATCCAAAAATCCAATCATAAAAAATCATAACCATCCGCGGCCCATCCTCCTCCACCTAACTCCCCACCCTATTGCACTTGTAGCTTGCAGCTTGAAGCATGAAGCTTTCTTGTCCCCTGTTTCTTGATTCTTCACTGTGCCCTATCCTCCAAAGGAGTCCTTCGGACCTTCATTCTTGATTCTTCATTCATGATTCTTTATTCATCATTCATTATTTCTCCTTCCCCACTCCCTATCTTTGAAACCTTATCATCAATCCTGATCAGCTACATGCAAGTAGAAGAAGCATTATTAAAAATTGAGAAGATTGTAATTGCCGATGGTATTGAGAATGATATCATCTATTTCAACTACCACAAAAAACGTTTCCGTAAAATGGCGGAAACAGTGAGTCGTATCGTACCGCCGGGTAGCACTGTTCTGGATATCGGTAGTCATTATCTTCATTCGTCCTTGCTTTTAAGTTTCATGGGTTATCAGGTCGTTTCCATGGATGTGAGCGAATTCTGGGAGTTGGATTATATCCGTCAAAGAGCAACAGATTATCAGCTGACACCGGTGGTAGAGAATCAACTGGAACATGTAACATCATTGGGTCATGAAACAGATCGATACGATCTGATTCTATTTACGGAGATATTTGAGCATATTACTTTTAATCCCATAGGCTTTTGGAAAAGAGTGCATACCCTGATAAAAACTCATAGAAAGATTTACCTACCTACACGCACCTCACTGAATTTATATGCCATCATTAAAAC
>JACVCQ010000262.1 GCA_016741945.1 Chitinophagaceae bacterium | reverse complement strand
GTATGAACTCATGCAAACACAGCGGAATCATACACCGGCGACCGATTATACCATTGGTATTGATACCATTGATAAAATGGTAGATAAAATGAGGGCAAAGCCTTGGCCAGTATACAAGATAAAACTCGGTACAGAAAATGATATCTCAATTATAGAAGCCTTACGCCAACATACAGATGCTGTTTTCAGGGTAGATGCCAATGCGGGTTGGACAACAGAAGAGGCTTTAGAAAAAATTCCACAGTTGGCCAATCTAGGAGTGGAGTTCATTGAACAACCACTTGCAAAAGATAATTGGGAAGGAATGAAATTGTTATACAAACAATCTCCATTACCATTGTTTGCGGATGAAAGTTGTGTGTTAGAGCAAGATGTAAAAAAATGTGTAGATCATTTTCACGGAATCAATATCAAACTCACTAAATGTAGTGGTATCACACCTGCTATCAGAATGATTCAGGAAGCCAGAACACTTGGATTACAGGTAATGATGGGTAGTATGAATGAATCGGAAGTAGGCTCTGCAGCTATTGCTCATTTCCTTCCGCAACTAGATCATGTAGATATGGATGGTCCGCTTTTATTAGCACAGTCTATTGCTACGGGATTAACATACGATCATGGTAAAGTTACCCTATCTGGTAAACCGGGCTTGGGTATTCAGTTCAAATAATAAGCGAACGTAGTTATATTTTTTTATCATAATTGAATTCACATTTCCATAACAGAATGTTTCTTTTTTGGCATCCGGTTTGGCTTTATAACAATATAAAACCGTGAACCATGAAAAAGAAAATTTTACCCTTGTTGATTATCTTATCTGTTTTGATGATCGATACATCTCAAGCACAAGTAAGGCTGAATGTAAATGTCAATGTGGGTCCTCGTCCTGTTTGGGGCTTGCCAGGTAACCATATCGGAGATTTTTATTACTTCCCTGAAATTGATATGTACTACAACATACCAAGAAGTCGATTTGTGTATTTTGAACGAGGACGTTGGATCTATGTATCTGATCTGCCAAGAGCTTATCGCAATTATGACTTACATCGAGGATATAAAGTAGTGATCAATGATCCTGATCCATTTAGTCATCACCAATTCTACCGCGATCGATATGCACGTCAATACATGGCTTATCGTCCGCCAGTAGTTATTGTAGACAAAAGAAGAGGTCATGACCGATGGGACAGAAGAGACCGTGATGATGACAGACGTGATAGAGATCGAAGAAGATGGTAGTTATTAAGAAAAGCGGGTGCCATACCCGCTTTTCTTTGCAACAATTTGTTTAATCCTATGGAAGTACCGATTTTCGAGGTCTATGACACCTGAAAGAAGAGAAAAACTATTAAGAGTATTACATCAACGCCAGTCAAATTTGGCGGTTGTCATGGAAAATGTGCAGGATCCGCACAATATATCAGCGGTGATGCGTACCTGTGATGCTGTTGGTATTCAGGATATTTTTATCTTGACCACGAAGATACCACGACATGAAAAATTTGGGCCTAAAAGCAGCAGTAGTGCAGCTAAGTGGTTAACCATTCATCAGTTTGAAGATGCGCAGGCCTGTTTTAATGAACTTCGAAAAAGGTATTCTCGTATTTTAACAACCCACTTGTCTTCGGATGCCGTAAGTTTATATGACATCGATTTTACCGAAAGTATAGCGTTGGTGTTTGGTAACGAACATTCCGGTGTGAGTGAAGAAATCAGGGCATTGGCAGATGGTAATTTTATCATTCCACAAATGGGTATCATTGCGAGTCTGAACATTTCTGTGGCTTGTGCTGTAAGGATTTATGAGGCATATCGTCAAAAAAATAATGCCGGACATTATGATCAGCCATCCATGTCTAAGGAAAGAAGTCAGCTGTTGTTGAATGAGTGGGGATTCAAACAAGATGATGGCAACTAAATGATTGTTATGAAAAAAATATGGATCATTTTATTGGTTGTACTAGCTACAACAAATATTCAGGCTCAAGATATCAAGAAAGTGAAGATCAATGATCTCATTAAAATGATTGATACAAGTTCTGTTCCACTGGTTGTAAATTTTTGGGCAAGTTGGTGTGCCCCATGTATTAAAGAAATACCTTGGTTTGAAAAATCTGTTGCTTCATTTAAGGATGAGAAAGTAAAACTGATATTGGTAAGCCTTGATTTTGCAGAAGATTATCCAAAAGGTATAGCTGATTTTGTGAAAAAGAATAACTATCGTTCTACCATTGTATGGCTGGATGAAACAAATGCAGATGAATTCTGTCCAAAAATCGATGAAAAATGGGATGGAGCTATTCCTGTGACGTTGATGGTGAATAAGCAACGTCAATATCGACAATTCTTTGCACAGCAGTTACCGGAGCAGAGATTGGTACAGGAATTACAAAAATTAGTGGGACAATAGGTCATTGTAAGTATTCACTCTCTGTCTCCTCATTCATTTGTTTACGAAGTTTTTCTGTCAGATAGATGCCATAACCGAGTGCCATTAAACTACAAGTGGCCAGCAAAATACCGGTAATGCTTCCGTAATGAATTCCTTCAGCGATCGCATAAGTGATACCCAATAGCAGCACTATAATGATAATAGGTTTCATATTGCAGGTTTTGGTTACTGACATGATGCATATCCGAATAAATTCCATAAAAAAGCCGCTATTTTTTAGCGGCTTTCAGTATTCGGATTAATTTTAGCTTCTTTTGATGGAGCAGCCTACAGAGCGACTTTCTTTTACAGAAATAGATTTTCCTGCAGTAAGCTCATTGATGGCCTCTTTTGCATGAACACGTTTCACGTTTCCTGCATCATTGGGATTATCATCAATAGCACCTTTGTATTGAAGTTTAGCGTTTGCATCGAACAGAAATAATTCTGGAGTTCTGGTTGCACCAAATGCGTTAGCGATCTTTGAATCTGTATCTACAGTGTAATAAAAATCATACCCCTGCTTTTGTGCATAAGCTTTCATAGCAGTATATGAGTCGTCTCCATCTCGTGTGCCTTCATTTGAGTTCAATAAAATAATTCCAATATTGTTTTGTTTAGCATAGGCTGCAATATCTAGTGTTCTTTGTTGGTTTTTAATCACATACGGACAAGTGTTACAAGAAAACATAACCAGTACTCCGTTATCTTTCATAGCATCTTTGATGGAGACTTCCTTTCCGGATACATCCTTCATCTTAATGTCTTTCATTGGCAGATCGGAACCAACGGCAAGAGATTGTGCTTGTGCACAAATTGCAGTAATTGCAAATGATAGTGAGAGGAGCAGCTTTTTCATAATAGGTGGTTTTAATATTGACAAATGATAGGCATTACTTGTTCATGTAGGGACAAGTATTTCCATCTGTTCAAAATCAGTAAGTGTTTAGACTTTCTCTTTTAATTTCCGGGCTTCAGCTTCCTTAGTAAGATACGTTATGCTAACATTTAATTCAAAGCCTATCAATAAAATTAACGAATTGATATAAATCAGTAACATCATGATCAAAACGGTTCCAATGGATCCGTAAATTTTATTGTAACTGGAGTTGGCGAATAAACTCACCCAATAAGAGAATACGAGGGTAGTGGCCAGGGTCAAAAAAGTGGCCAATAAAGCTCCGGGAGAAGCTAATTTCCACCTTTTTTGCACAGAGGGAGCGTATTTATAGGTACATGCTATGCCATAAAAAACCAGACCAATAATTACCAGCCATCTGGCGGCATTCCAAACGGGAAGATCATTTTTTGACTTAAGATCAAACAATCCTTTCAAAAGACTGAATAACTGATCCTGCCCAATCAATACAAGCGACGAACCGATAACCAATACAATAAGAATAGTGGTCAATTGAATAGCCCTCCATCGCTGATGAAATATAAATCCCTTCTGCTCCTGAATCGATTTATCAAAAGTTCGGATGATACCAATCATCGCATTTGATGCGTAAAAGATGAGTAGTACAAAACCAAATGAAAAAATACCTACATGTTTTTTAAGAAGATCATTAATAATATCACTAACAAATTTATAAGTGTCTGAATTAGGAGTGATATCTTTAAAGAGACTTAGTATTTGTTTATCTACATTAAAAGATTTCGGAAAATAGGGAATGAGTGAAAACAAAAAGATCAATGCTGCAGGCAATGCCATGATCAGATTGAAAGAAATAGCTGCAGCCCGCTCATTCAATCCAACCTTATTGATTTGTTTAAAGAAAAACAATACCACATCATACAATGGTAATCCTTGAAACCCGGGGATAATAGTGGTTTTGCTTTTACGGAGGATAAAAGCAATGGGCTTCCAACTAATGATGATGCGCTGTAGTTTGATCAAAATATTATTACTTTTTATTCGCCATATAAATATCTAATTGCTTTTGATATTCTTTGGCATATTTATCATGCGTTACATAATTG
>JACVCQ010000261.1 GCA_016741945.1 Chitinophagaceae bacterium | reverse complement strand
CATATTATTGCTTTGAACTGTTGGGATAGGTGCTGAGTGTTGCAGCTACTACTGCATATGAAGGAGCAAGTATCCAACCGATAATGGGGAGCATGTGCATCAGGTAAAATATAAAACCATTCCCAATTGCAAGTCCTTTATGATTACCTATATAAAAAATACTTTCAGCCGGAGATTTCTTTTGACGCTCCATACTGTAGTCAAGCATCGAGAATCCGTAATAATAACATTCAACCAGAACAGCTAAGATGGGAGTGAGCCATCCGATGAGTGGGATCAGACTTAATAATAAAATGGATAGTACATACACTGTTTGCCACACACTATTTCTCAATGCGAGTTTAATACCACGCAAAATGTCTTTTCCCAATTGAGCGAAACTAAATGGGAAATCTTTTCCTTCAATGATCGATGCTGTTTTCTCACTTAAATAGGCAAATACCGGAGAGCCAATGATTAGGAATAAAAACTTGAATAAAGAGAAATACAACAACATTAGTACCAGCCACAATAAGGTAGTTCCAAAAACGAAAAGAAAGCCTACAAAACTATTGGAGAATTGATCGATCCATCCTCGTAAACCGGTCTTCATGGCCATCCACTCAATAAAATCTCCGGCTGTTTGCCCGAAATAATACATACCGGTTAAAAACAGCAAGGTATACAACAGACCTGGAATAAGGATCCATTTCCAGAGTTTATGTTTAATGATAAACTGATGGGCTTGTGAATAAGATTGTATTGCAATAATAAGTTCCTTGAGCAAGCTGAGGGGTTTTGATGCACTAAGTTAATGTATTCAGTATGTTTATCCTGTGAAACCTTTGAACGAATATTACCGTAACAAATTACCACTTGATTTCTACCGAAACAGTCATGTTTGTGAAGTAGCCAAAGAACTCATTGGTAAAGTATTCGTCACTTTTTTTGAGCATACCTTGACTGCAGGAAGAATTGTAGAGACGGAGGCATATAACGGAGTAATTGATAAGGCTTCGCATGCTTATGGGGGTAGATTCACTAATAGAACAGCAGTAATGTATGAACCTGGTGGAATTGCGTATGTGTATCTCTGTTATGGCATACATCATCTATTCAATGTAGTTACCAATGAGGCATCCATTCCCCATGCTGTTTTAATTCGGGCTATAGAGCCGGTATATGGTATAGAGCCAATGTTACAGCGATTAAAAAAAATTAAGTTTGACCATAGTATTGGCAGGGGTCCGGGTAATGTATCCAAAGCGTTGGATATCAAAAAGGGTGATACCGGAATATCATTGCTGGAATCTTCCTTATTTATATCAGATGATGGCTGGAAGGCAAAAAGAGGACATATATTCGCTACTCCTCGAATTGGCGTTGGTTATGCTGAAGAAGATGCATTATTACCTTATCGGTTTATTTTAAGAGAGAATCCTCATGTAACCAAATCTGCATTTAACAAAGGAATATTTAAAACTTAGGACAGTTAATAACCTTATCTGATGAGGGTCTTTTGATATAAATCAATGAAATTTCTATACCACCTCTGTTTTGTGAGGCAGTTCTTAGTTGCGAGGAATTATAATCATAGCTGGCTCCAATTCGGAAATCATCAAATTCAATACCCAGATAGGGAATAATCGCATCTTTCAATCGCATCCATGTACCTACATATAGACTAGTAGCTTTGATATCATCAGGATTCGCATTGAATTGTAAAGCAGCACCTAGCATAGTTGATGAAGTGCTTCCCTGAAACATTTGCATACCACTCATATGTAATGTGGTAGTATTGCCCACTGGAAAATAAGTGCCTGCATGAATTGTAGTTCTTGTGGGTAATAGATACTCTGCACCGGTAAAAGATTGTTTGGGCTTATTGATATGGTACATACTCACACCCATATAGAAATTATTACGGTCATTTGTATTACCATTATACAAAATACCTGCATTCACATCCACATATTTTGAATTAAGGGTACCCGTATTAAACACTTCTGATGTAACACCCGTGAAGCCTGCATTTGTCAACTGATCTTCAAACTTGAGCATATTGGTATTGATCAGCATATTTGCATAAGTCAATTGAAATCCGGCACTAAGTTGGTGAAAGCCTTCTTCATCCAATCCTTTATGATAAGCAGTACCCACCGAAGCATAGTTAAATTTTACAGCACCATTAGCACTGTTGTCTGTTAAACCCATAAACCCCACACCCCAGGTATCGTTGGACGCGATTCTATCTTTCATGATCTGGAAATCAATCGAAGCAGTAGCTGTTGTATAAGCTCTTTCAATACTAGGCCATTGATTACGATAATTACCTGCTACACGATAACTGCCATAAAATTTTCCGGTAAAAGCAGGATTGAGGGTTAAAGGAGATGAAAAAAACTGTGAAAAATTAGGGTCTTGTGCTGATGCATTTTTAGTGAGCATTAGCAGTAGTACCAAGTAACATATTTTGGTCAGCTTTTTCACGAGGCATCTAATTTAGGATAATCTTCCTGAAACAAATACGTTCGTTCAGAAGATTGGGTTGTCCTTAACGTAGGTTTTGACCTTGAAAAAGCGATAATCGCTGCACTGATTAGGATTGATTTTTGGTTCCAAAAGCCAAATCACCGGCATCTCCAAGCCCGGGAACGATGTATCCTTTAGCAGTCAACTCATCATCAATATCCCCACACCAAATATGAATATCTTCTCCGCATTCTCTATGAATTAACTCTATGCCCACCGTGCAGGCGATAGCTACCACTACATGGAATTCTTTGGGAGTACCCTCATCTTTCATGTATTGAATGGTCTTAACAATCGAAGCACCCGTAGCCAGCATAGGATCACTAATGATAACGATACGGTTGTCTAATGATGGACAACTCATATATTCCAGACTGATTTCAAAAGAGCCGTCTCTATGGTGTTTTCTATAAGCAGACACAAAAGCATTATCCGCACGATCGAAGTAATTCAGCATACCATTATGCATCGGTAAACCTGCTCTCAGAATAGTAGCCAATACCGGTTGTTGTTCCAATATTTTACTATCATGTGTACCCAAGGGGGTCGGTACCTCAGTTACCTTGTAGGGCATACGCTTGCTGATTTCATAAGCAGCAATCTCTCCGATACGTTCCAGATTTCTGCGAAAACGCATACGGTCGCCTTGGATATCTACATTTCTTAATTCCGATACCCAGTTACTAACAAGGCTATGTTCCTGACTAAGGTTTACGATCATGGCATGATAAGATTGAAGGCTTCAAAACTAAAATCTATCTCTTGGAATCAGAAATTTAAGTTTTTAGAGCTGTTTCAATGGCTTTAACGTCTTCAAAACGGTAAAAAGATTATTTTGGGAGAAATAAACCCTTATGCAAAAAATTGGTAGCCTATTGATCATCATTGTCTTATTAAGTGCCTGTGAGTCAAAGAAAGAAGAGAAGAATTTTGAAAAAAGTTATGAGACCGTAAAAGAAACACTGGCTGAAAAGGAAAAGAATAACCCTAAACGATTTTTGATGGTCACCAATCGTGATAGAAAAAACCTGATTGGACAAACAGTGGTGATGGGATCTATTTCAAATAAAGCAACAGTTTGCTGGTACAAAGATGTGGAACTGCGATTATCGTTCTTTAGCAAAACAGGTGCAAAACTGGATGAAGGATTGGAAACGATTTATGAAAATATTGGACCCGGACAAACTGTCAAATTCAAAACCAAATATTTCGCACCTAAGGGAACGGATAGTGTTGCCATCTCCATAAACAAAGCAATCGGCGATATTTCAGGGGCAGAGTAGTTATTAACCACACAGTGACACAGAGTTTGGCGCAGAGGTAAGCAGAGTTGTTGTGTACTGTTACTCATCTGATACGGGAGCACCGTATAGGGTTGCCATATTTTTACCAAAAAAATAATGGAGGAAAATAGTATAGCCAAAGAAGTATTAAAAGCTGCTTTTATAGTTCATACACAATTAGGTCCCGGCTTATTAGAGTCTGCTTATGAAGCTTGTTTATTCTATGAAATAATACAATTAGGACTTGAGGTAGAAAGACAAGTGCCCATGCCTTTGATCTATAAAGAAATAAAAATGGAAACTGGCTACAGACTTGATTTATTGGTTCAAAAAAAGATTATTGTTGAAGTCAAAGCTGTAGATGCCTTTACAGATGTGCATATTGCTCAAATGATCACATAGCTGAAATTAAGCAATTGCAAAATTGGATTATTAATCAACTTCCACGTAAGTGCTCTCAAAAATGGAATAAAAAGAATCATCTATTAACCTACTCCGTGCAACTCCTATGTTTACAAAGTAATGAAAACAGGGGTATAAAAGTTCTTTGGAATAAGATAATAGTTTTGATGAATTAAAGGTGAAAAAGGGATGAGAGTACATCGTGTAAGAAATAGCTTTTAAAGCA
>JACVCQ010000260.1 GCA_016741945.1 Chitinophagaceae bacterium | reverse complement strand
TTTACTTTGCCTGGCATGATCGAAGATCCGGGCTCATTATCCGGAATAAAGATCTCTCCAATACCACTTCTAGGTCCTGAACTCAACATGCGTATATCATTCGCTATTTTCATCAGACTAACTGCCACTGTTTTCAATGCGCCGTGTGCTTCTACAATGGCATCATGTGCAGCCAGTGCTTCAAATTTATTTTCTGCAGTTATAAAAGGTAATCCGGTTAATTGCGCAATATGTTTAGCAACATTTACATCATATTCTTTGGGCGTATTGATGCCGGTACCTACCGCTGTACCGCCTAAAGCCAATTCACGCAGGTGAGCTAAGGTATTGTTGATGGCTTTTAATCCATGATCCAACTGACTAACATAACCGCTGATCTCTTGTCCGAGTGTCAATGGGGTTGCATCCATAAAATGGGTGCGACCAATTTTCACTACATGCATGAAAGCTTTACTTTTTGCTGCCAGTGTATCTCTCAATTTTTTGATACCCGGAATGGTGACTTCCAATAAAATTTTATAAGCCGCAATATGCATAGCTGTTGGGAAAGTATCATTCGATGATTGTGATTTATTGACATCATCATTTGGATGCAAAAATTTCTCTTTATCTGTTAGACTACCACCTTTAATTACATGACCACGATATGCTACTACTTCATTCACATTCATATTGCTTTGTGTGCCCGAACCTGTTTGCCAAACCACTAATGGAAATTGATCGTCTAATTTTCCTTCCAGGATCTCATCGCACACTTGTCCAATCAAAGCTGCTTTTTCTTCTGCTAACACACCTGCGTCGCAATTGGTGAGTGCAGCTGCTTTTTTCAGGTAGGCAAATGCCTGAATAATTTCTTTAGGCATTTTATTGATGTCCTGTGCAATACGAAAATTATCGATACTGCGTTGTGTCTGAGCTCCCCAATAAACATGTGCCGGTACTTTTACCCCGCCCATGGTGTCTTTTTCAATACGGAATTCCATCGTTATGATTTTTTGTTGATCAGGTAGATTAAAATTTGCTGCAAAGGTAGGGAAGATGAGCAGGGAATGGGCATAGAAATGCGGGAACTTTCAGGGTTTTGAATAAATATTGGGGGTATAAGCGGGGCAATGATTTCAACAGCTTTCCATTCATCATTTACAAATGGGGGATTAACATTTTAACAGACCTTTTCAAGCCCCTTTTTTTTATCTTCCAATTTCTAAAACTGCATTATGAAAGGAGTAAAATTATGGTTATTGCTGTTGTTGGTTGGATTTTCAGCCACAGCACAAAAAAAGTATGAGTGGAAGCAAGCCACTTCCAATGGCTATACGTATCGTTATGTGACCAATGACCCAATGGCTGCCAGGTATTATACCTTATCTAATGGTCTGACGGTCGTATTATCACCGAATAAAAAAGAACCACGTATTTCGGTACGTATACCGGTAAGAGCCGGAAGTAATACTGACCCCAGAGAGCATACAGGATTGGCACACTACTTAGAACACATGCTTTTTAAAGGAACCGATAAATTCGGGTCCCTTGATTGGGCAAAAGAAAAACCATTGTTAGATAAGATTGATCAGTTATATGAGCAATACAATTCAACAAAGGATACTGAGAAGCGAAAAGAGATCTATAAAGAGATCGATAAGGTTTCCGGGGAAGCTGCCAAGTTTGCGATCGCTAATGAGTATGACAAGATGATGGCGGCGATGGGAGCACAAGGCACAAATGCACATACATGGGTTGAAGAGACTGTTTATGAAGAAGATATACCTGCCAATGCATTGGATAAGTTTTTGGATGTACAAGCAGAACGTTTTCGCAATCCTATTCTCCGCATCTTTCATACTGAACTAGAAGCAGTATACGAAGAGAAAAACAGAACATTGGATGAAGATGGTTGGAAATTACAGGAAGCTTCTCATTACTATTTGTTCCCCACACACAACTATGGACAACAAACCACCATCGGTACCATTGAGCATTTAAAAAATCCTTCTTTGAATGCGATCAGGGATTACTACAGAAAATATTATGTGCCTAATAATATGGCTATCGTTTTAGCAGGTGATTTTGATCCGGATAAAGTGATCGCAATGATCGATGCCAAGTTCAAGTACATGAAGGCCAATACTGTACCTGAATATAAACCCGCTCCAGAGAAACCTATTACACAAGCCATTGTAAAAGATATTTATGGTCCAAGTGCCGAAAGTCTTCAATTTAGTTTCAGAACAAATGCAGCAGATTCTAAAGAAGCTTTGTTGGCAGTACTGGCAGCTTCTGTTTTATCCAATGGTAAGGCAGGTTTATTGGATCTGAATTTGAATAAACAACAAAAAGTACTTCGTTCAGGAGCAGGTGTTCGTCAATACAAAGATTATGGCGTATTCAATATTTCTGCAGCTCCCAAGCAAGGACAAACACTGGAAGAGGTAAAAGACCTGATCATGGGACAACTTGATATCCTAAAAAAAGGAGATTTTGATGAAAGCCTTATCAAAGCCATCGTTGCCAATTTCAAATTGGCTCAATTACAAGGATTGGAAAACAATGGTAATCGGGTAGAAGAGATCACGGATGGTTTCATAAAACACAAAGGAACCAAATGGAATCAGGATGTTGCAGTATTGGATGATATGAGTAAAATCTCTAAACAGGAGTTGGTGGCTTTTGCAAACAATTTCTTCAAAGATAATTATGTGTTACTGTATAAAAGAAAAGGAGAGAGTGGTAATGTGGTGAAAGTTGAAAAACCACCGATCACTGCTGTAGAAACCAATGCAGATAAACAATCTCCATTCCTGAAAGCCATCAATGATAAGCCATTGGGTACTGTTCAGCCTGTTTGGTTGGATTATAGTAAGGATATGCAGAAAGGTAAATTAGGCAATGCTGATATTCTTTATGTTCAGAATAAAGAGAACAGTCTTTTCCGTATGTACTATTACTATGATATGGGTACTTGGAATAACAAACTGCTACCGCTCGCATTACAATATTTACAGTTCATTGGTACCGATAAATATTCTGCTGAAGATATCAGTAAAGAGTTTTATAATCTGGCATGTAGTTTTAATGCGAATGCCGGCAATGATGTTACTACCATCTCATTGAATGGATTAGAAGAGAACTTCGATAAAGCAGTTGCTTTACTGGAACAATTGGTGCGTAACTGTAAGGCGGATGATGCTGCACTGGCAAGTTTGATCAATCGTCTGGAAAGAACCAGAGCGAATAATAAGCTCAATAAGAATGTGATCATGAATGCATTGCGCAGCTATGGTGCTTATGGAGAAAAAAATCCTTTCAATTATACTTTGTCAGATGCAGAACTGAAAAGTGTAAAGGCGGCTGATTTGGTCAATATTCTACACAATCTCTTTAACTATTCGCATCGGATTCTTTATTACGGATCTAAACCGTTGAATGAATTCTCAGCAGGTTTGGCAAAAGTGCATACACTGCCAACTAGCTGGACTCCAACACCTGCACCTGTTGTTTTTGAAAGAACTAAACTTACAAAGAACCAGGTATTGTTTGCGAATTATGAGATGAAACAAGCCGAGATCACTTGGATCGGTAATCTTGATAAGTATGATGCATCAAAAGAAGCGGTAGTGAATGTATTCAATAATTATTTTGGCGGCGGTGGAATGGGGGCGATTGTATTCCAAACCATTCGTGAATCAAAAGCACTGGCATATTCAACATTTGCAGTTTTACAAACGCCTAATAAGAAAGATGATGAGTTTTCTTTTGTAGCTTATGTAGGAAGTCAGGCAGATAAATTTCATGATGCGATAGCCGGTATGAACGAACTGTTGAATCATTTACCCGAAGCAACGCAAACTTTTGAGAATGCAAAGAAGAGCCTTTTGAAAGACTATGAAACTGAGCGTATTACAAAAGATGGTATTCTTTTTTCTTATCTGAACAATGAAAAGAAGGGCGTAAATGCAGATTTAAGAAAACAGATTTATACCAAAGCGGCAAATATTGGTTTTGCTGATCTTAAAGCATTGCATCAATCGAGCATCGCAAATAAAGCATATGCTTATTGTGTAGTGGCATCTGAAAAATCTGTTCAGCAGGAAGATCTGGAAAAATATGGTGAGGTGAAAAAGCTTTCATTGAGTCAGTTGTTTGGTTACTAGACAGATATCAAATTCATATGAAAAGGTTGTATCATTTCGATACAGCCTTTTTGTTTTAGTGATGCGATAACGATGGTAAAAGATATTCTCTTATCCACAAAGCTTTTCATTTAGTTTTGATAAGAGTGTGAGATAGCTTACTTTCAAAAGTCAAATGATCCAATCCATGAAACTCTTTTTTTCAATTATTGCTTTTATTGGTTGCTTTTTTAGTCATGCACAGCAAACCGAGAATATTATTATTATTACCACCGACGGATTACGCTGGCAGGAATTGTTTACAGGTATGGACCCTATAT
>JACVCQ010000259.1 GCA_016741945.1 Chitinophagaceae bacterium | reverse complement strand
CTATTACATTGGGAATATGTAATCCCATAACTTCATCTTTCAGTTTGCCCACAACATGCATAATCTCTTCAGAGTGATGCATAGCAAGTGCTTTCGCTTTTACTTTTTCAACAGCTAAGTTTATTTCCGCTTCCCTTGCTTGTTCTTCTGCTTTTTTCAAATCCAGAAAGCGTGTATAGGACTGGTGAAATACTTCAGCAAATCTTTTTAGTATCAGCTGTTCTTCATCATTGTAGGTTTGTCCCTTATTGTTGGCGATGGCAAGAGAAAGCTTTTCCATCCGATACACAGCCCATGCAAAACCGGTACTCTCTGTTAAATATTGTTGTACGGCCTGATCTTGGTCTTTGTTAATAGGCACCGGCAATAAGCCGAACTCAGCTAAATATTTTTCAAAAGAAATTTTTTCTTCCAGTGTAAAAACTTCCTGATGTACCTGTCTATTAGGATTATTTCTAGACCGGTTAAACAAAGGGTGGTCAAAATATTTTACTTGCCATCTAACCGGTGCGCCCAGCCATTTGAAATGTGACCAGAGATCCCAATCATCTTCTCCTTCCGTGATACGGATATTTACATGTGTAAAGGAAATCCCTAATTCCTCTAGTTGAGCCGAAACCACTGCTATTACATCTAACAAATTACCTGTTCGCTGCATAGCGTTAGACTTAGCCCTTATCCGCTCCAATGCCGCTTCTATCTTTGCTTCTTTTGCCTGTTTTTCTGCGGTATATAAGTCCATGAAACGAGTATAGGCTTGTGCAAACACTTTACAAAACTTCTTGACGATAGCTTTCGCCGATTCGCTATACGCTTGGTTATTATATCGAACAACTGTTAATGAAATATGATCATGAAAACTGACACAAATGTTATAATAGGGCTGATCGAGAATAAATTGTTTCCTTTCCGGAGGCACGATTGAAAATCCTGTATGACTAAACAGATATTCCCAATGTATTCGTTTATCTTCTCCCTCAGTACAAAGCGTAAAATCTATACCGATTTTTTGATGTGCAATGAAGGCTTTAGCCATCATCGATGGATTCAACTCGTTTATTTCTTCAATGATCTTAGTAGTATAGGAACCTTCATCATTAGCTATCCAATATTCATATTTCTTTCCTTCAGTTAAAATAATTGCCACTGCATCAATCCCCAATGATAGCTCTTTCAGCTTTTCAGAAACCAAATACGCCACTTCCAGAATCTCATTGCTATTGTGCATAGAGAGTGAGCGTGTACGTATTTTATCAAGTGCTACTTCAATTTCAAGCTCTCTGTTTTTTTGTGCTAATTCTGCAGTTCTTGCTTCTACTGCAGCCTGTAGCTTGATATTCTCAGACCTAAGTTGTTCCGGATTGATCTGCTGCCCTTCGCCGGAATATCCGTCCGGATAAGAAATATGTACATGGGTTACATACCATTCATTATTTATTTCAGACCAAACTTCTGTGAGTCTACTATGATGATAAAACATCCATTCCTCTGCTACCTTGACATGAAAATCCAATTCCTCGGTTAAAATGAGATATCCATTTTGCTCATAGACATTGACCTTTTTATTTTCCATTCTTACCAACCCAGTAACTTGATCTTTGGTTGATATGTAAAAATCAAAAGCAGCTTGTTTATTGGTAAATACTTCACTGATGGCTGTACCATATATGATGATATTATCTGCCCACCAAGTAGTAAATCCATCAATATCTCCGCGTAAGAATGCATCAAACATTTCGATATGCCTGCTGATGATTTTCTCTTTTAATGTCTCGGTTAATACCATAGTTTATTTCGCTGGAAGTATGATGGTAAACGTGGTTCCACTACCCTCCTTGGTCTCCATTTCTATTTTACCCTGATGTCCTTTCGTAATGATATCATAACTCAAACTCAATCCCAAACCGGTACCTTTTCCGGTAGGCTTGGTCGTAAAAAAAGGCTGAAATATTTTTTCTCGAATAGCTGCTGGAATACCTGCGCCGTTATCCGATATTTTGATCATGATCTGATCGGCATCTCTTTGGGTGGTAATGGCAACCTGCGGTGTATACTCAATTCCTTCTTGTTGTTTACGTTCATGTACGGCATAAAAAGCATTATTGATGAGGTTCAAAATAACCCTTCCAAATTCTTGTACTACTACTTCTACATTTCCAACCGCCGGATCTAATGAGGCTGATAACTGCGCATTGAATCCTTTATCACTGGCTCTTAAGCCATGATACGCCAATCGCAGGTATTCATCACAAAGTGCATTAATATCGGTTACATCTTTTTGTCCGGAACTATGTCTGCTATGCTGTAGCATCCCTTTTACAATAGCATCTGCCCGCTTACCGTGATGATTGATTTTATCTTCATTGGCTTGCACATCAGCAGCCAATATTTTTACTTCTTCCCAATCTGCTTTTTCAACAGCGGCTTTTAGTTCTCCGAGTAAATCCTGATTAACTTCAGAAAAATTATTGATAAAATTCAAAGGGTTTTGAATCTCGTGCGCAATACCTGCAGTAAGCTCACCCAATGAAGCCATTTTCTCAGACTGAATCAATTGCGCTTGTGTTGCTTGTAAATTATCAAGGGTGGTACGGAGTTCTGCTGTTTGTCTATTGACTTCCTCTTGCAATAATTCTTTTTGTCTTAATGCTTGTTCTTTTTTTTCTTCTGATAATTTTATTACTTCAGCTGCTCGAGCTTCGACCTCATGAATCATTTGTTTAAAGCGCATGGCTGTATAAATCAATAAGCTTATTGGGAAAGAGAGTGTATAAAAACTAACCAGCGTGGCTAACTTATATTTATGATAACCATTAAACCACTCATTAGGTACAATTCCAAAGCTCGTTTGAGCCAGAACAGTGAATAATAACCCAATAATAACCGCCTTATTAGGACCCTCAAATCTTTTTGGAGTACGAATAATAATCCATAGCAATAACAAAAAGGAGATGACGGGTATCAGTACTATCGCTTTATCCGTTGTGTCATAATGTATATATACATCCCATACAATTAATACAAGAAGTAAAAGATATTGGTACTTACTTAATGAATAATGATAAACATTAGCAATAATCACAGGCATCAACACCAGAATAGCAATAAAACAAAAGTCTGCCAAATAAGAGAACAGTACCTGTTGACCCAAAGGTGAAGCTACAAATAAGAGATAAGGAGTAGCGCCAAGGATTGAGAATGCTACCAGTAAACAAAGACTTGCAAATAATAATAACTGATATTCTTTAGTATTGAAGAAAAATAATAAAACAAAGAGTATTGTTAAAATAATACAAACCGTCATGATTGCCATCAAAAACTTCTTCATGAAGCTTAAGTTCTCCATATGAAATTGTAAAAAATCTGTACTATTCAATTCAAAAAGATTTTTCAATCCGCCAACTTCAGACATCAAAACCAAGGAATCTTTTTTATAAGTCAAGATTGGTTTAGCCGGGATAACATAATCCACCATGTGAATAGAAAGTATATATTCCTTATCGGGAATAAGTTTCACAAAAACAGGAATTCGTTCAAATTCAAAAGACTCAGCTTCTAACCTATTTACCGCATGCACATTACCTACTTGTACAATTTTTTGTCCATCGAGAAACACTTCAAATGAAGCATTTCTTCCCAAATAGAAATAGTGAGGGTAATTGGTAATACTGGTATCAGCTTTAAAACGAAATCGAAACCACCCTTCCATTCTACCCTGCTTGTCAGCCATTTTTGCAGAAAGCTGAACCGGCTTTAAGAGTTGCCACTCTGCTTTATTTACATAGGTAGAGTCATTCCCTTTTTTAAATAACCAGCCTTCCTTGGTGGTTAAATACAATTCCTTCAAATCTTCATACATGGAAGACCTTAGTGTAACACAAGTATCATTGGCCTTGATGGCAAGGGAAGCACAGAGAAAGAATAAGACAACAAAAAAACGCATATACTCAGGTTTTGGTCAGTATACCATTCAAAATGGCATCAGACATAAATCTGCCAACCAAACACCCGGGGTTCAGGACACGAAGCAGTTAGAACATCAATTTACGTTTTTTTCATCATACTAATTATTCCTGTTCAGGGGAATTTAGAGGACTTAGGGGTCATGGCTGATGTTTCATGGCTGATGAGATGATGGGGCATAGTCTATGGCTTATAGTAAAAGAATGAGTGTGAAATAAACTGTTGGAATTCCTAAGGAGTCCTTTAGACTTTTCAAAAGTTGAATCCCTTTATACCTAACTCCATGATGATGATATCTCTAGCCTTGGAAAAGATGGGAATAGGATGATAGGTTGATAGATATTGAACTAGTCCTAAATAAACAACGCTTCGGATGCGGACTTAAGGCGGACTTATAACGGATCTGTAAGGCGGGTACTTTTTTAGATAGCTCCGGGCTTAAGCCCGGGACTATCTAAAATTATTTCCACCCATTCGCCCTCAAACCATT
>JACVCQ010000258.1 GCA_016741945.1 Chitinophagaceae bacterium | reverse complement strand
CCCGTAGCAGTACCGATCTTTCCGAAAGCGTGTCCATAAAAAACATGGCCATCGGCCAGTACAAGAATTGCGGGTTGTTTGGTTTGGGGCATGGTTGATTGCTGTTTAACGATGCAAAAAAAAGGTTTGTTAGTTAAAAATGATAGAAGAAGTTTCTCACATTGGTTTTAGCTACGTTCAAAAACCGATCAGACATAAAAAAAGCAAGACGGTTAGGTCTTGCTTTGGGTATGAAAAACATTTTTCCAATTATTCAGCTGTTTTTTCAGTTGATGCTTCAGTAGCAGGTGTTTCTGCAACAGGAGCTTCAGCAGCAGGAGCAGCTTCAGCTTTCTTAGGTGCACGACTACGACGAGTTTTCTTAGCAGGTTCAGCAGCCTGAGCAGCACCCTTACCATAGATCTCATTGAAGTCAACCAGTTCGATCATCGCTTTTTCAGCGTTATCGCCCGGACGAATACCCAACTTCAAAATACGTGTATAACCACCTGGGCGACCAGCTACTTTCGGACCCACTACTGTGAATAGTTCTTTCACAGCGCTTTTGTCTTGCAGATAGCTGAACACCACTCTATGCTGATGCATGATGGTTTCTTTGTTATCAGACTTTTTTGTTTTGGTGATCAACGGCTCAACGTAAGTTCTCAAAGCTTTAGCTTTCGCCAAAGTGGTAACGATACGTTTGTGTGTGATCAATTGACTAGCAAGATTTGCCAGCAATGCTTCCCTGTGTGCTTTCTTACGACCCAGGTTGTTGATTTTGTCTCCGTGACGCATGACTTGTTGTTTTTATACCCTACACCGTGTCAGGAATTGTAGAGTGTTTAAGAATAGCTTCTATCTTTCAGCTGCTAGCTACTAGATAAAACTAGTAGCTGGCAGCTAGTAGCTAGCAGCTTAATTATCTAAGTTATCCAAACCCAATTTATTCAGATCCATTCCGAAGCTCAGTCCACGTTCAGTTAATACCTGCTCTATTTCAGAGAGGGATTTCTGACCGAAGTTTCTGAATTTCATCAGATCTTCCTGCTCATATTGAACCAGTTCGCTTAAACTATTGATCTTAGCGGCTTTCAAACAGTTGAAAGCACGTACAGAAAGATCTAGGTCTTCGAGCGGAGTTTTCAATACTTTACGCAGTTGTAGTACATGTTCATCTACTACATCTTCTTTCTTATCTTCTTTGTTATCGAAAGTGATGTTTTCATCGGTGATGATCATCAGGTGCTGAATCAGGATTCTTGAAGCCTGTTTCACTGCATCTTCAGGATGAATAGTACCATCGGTAGCAACTTCCAGGATCAATTTCTCGTAGTCTGTGCGCTGTTCAACACGATAGTTCTCAATACCGTATTTAACGTTCTTGATTGGAGTGTGAATAGAGTCGATTGCAATATATCCGAAAGGAGCATCTTTCACTTTGTTCTCTTCAGCAGGGATATAACCACGACCACGAGAGATCGTTAATTCGATATCCATTTTAGCAGAAGAATCCATGGTGCAAATCACTAATTCAGGATTCATCACCTGGAAATGTTGAGAAACCTCACCCAGCATGCCGGCAGTAAATTCTGTACGGTTTTTGATAGAGAGGCTGATTCTTTCATTGGCTACATCATGCTCAACATGCTTTTTGAAACGTACCTGCTTCAGGTTCAGGATGATTTCGGTAACATCTTCTGTTACACCCTTCATGGTAGCAAATTCGTGGTCTACACCTTCGATTTTAATACCTACGATTGCATATCCTTCCAAAGAACTTAACAATACACGGCGAAGTGCATTACCAATGGTCAGACCGTAGCCTGGCTCTAATGGACGGAATTCAAATTGACCTTCAAAATCAGTTGCTTTTTGTAAAACGATTTTGTCTGGTTTCTGGAAGCTTAATATGGCCATATTAAAACTTGATTTTTTACTTGATGGTGGCGGAACCCATTATTGGTTTCCGAATATTGATAAGTCAGTAGTGAGTAATGAGTAGTGAGTAAAAAATACTCACTGCTCACTACTGCCTACTCACTATTTAGAATACAATTCTACGATCAGTTGCTCCTTGATGTTCTCAGGAACATTCTCACGCTCAGGGTAAGTAATGAAAGTACCCTTCTTCTCAGCTTCGTTCCAATCTAACCAGCTAAACTTAGGGTTCTTACCGCGGGTTTTGCTAACGATCGATGAATTATCAGCGCTCTTTGGTTTGTAAGCAATGATATCGCCCGGCTTACACTGGTAAGAAGGAACGTTCATGGTTTCACCATTCACAGTGATGTGTTTATGGTTTACCAACTGACGTGCTTCAGGACGGCTGGCAGTTAAACCCAGACGGTAAACAGTATTATCCAAACGAGCTTCCAGGAGTTTGATGAGGTTGTCACCGGTAACACCTTTCAGACGAGCTGCTTCTTCAAATGTTTTACGGAACTGACGCTCTAATACACCATATGTGTATTTAGCTTTTTGTTTTTCTCTCAGCTGTAAAGCGTATTCACCTAAGCTTTTACGCTTACGTGCTGCACCATGCTGACCCGGAGGGTTGCTGTTTTTGCCTAACCACTTCGCATTACCGAGAATCGGCTCACCGAAGATTCTTGAAATTTTGGTCTTAGGACCAGTGTAACGTGCCATTGTGTTTTATTTTTTTGATTTTTTAATGACGATTCGGTATCCTAAAAATCTAAAATCAATACCGAACCCTATTTGAAATTTCTGATGCCAGATGTCTGATGTCTGATTTATAAAAAATCCGAAATCAGACATCCGACATCAGATATCTTATTAAACTCTTCTCTGCTTAGGAGGTCTGCAACCATTGTGTGGTAGTGGGGTTACGTCTTTGATAGATGTAACTTCGATACCAGACTGAGAAATAGAGCGGATAGCTCCTTCACGACCGGCACCCGGACCTTTTACAAATACATCAACTCTTTTCAGACCAGCTTCCAATGCTACTTTAGCAGCATCAGCAGCAGCCATTTGAGCTGCGTATGGAGTGTTTTTCTTAGAGCCTTTGAAGCCCATTTTACCAGCACTACTCCAACTGATCACCTGTCCGGTTTTGTTGGTAAAGCTGATAATGATGTTGTTGAAAGTTGCTGAGATACGAACTTCGCCAGCAGCGTCAACTTTTACGACTCTTTTCTTGGCAGCAGCTTTTGCACTGTTCTGCGCTTTTTGTGGTTTTGCCATGTTCTTTTTTTGAGGTAATCGTCCCGATTTATCGGGATTATTATTGAATGAAAATTCCGCCGAAGGCGGAAACCGTTACACTCTCCTTTCCACCGGAGGCGGATTATCCAAGCTATAACGGATTTGTATAATAAAGTCTGCCGAAAGGAAATCCATCCGGCAGACTTATTTACTATTTCTTAGGTGCCTTCTTCTTACCGGCAACTGTCTTACGCTTACCCTTTCTGGTACGGCTGTTTGTTTTGGTACGTTGACCACGAACAGGCAATCCTTTACGGTGACGCAATCCACGGTAACAAGCGATATCCAATAAACGCTTGATATTCATAGACACTTCACTACGCAATGCTCCTTCAACCTTGAACTCATTGTTAATGATGTTACGGATAGCAGTTTGCTCATCATCATTCCATTCATTCACTTTCTTATCGAAATCAATGTTTGCTTTTGATAAGATATACTGAGCGGTTGAACGACCAATACCGAATATATAGGTCAGACCAATTTCGCCTCTTTTGTTCTTTGGTAAGTCAATACCGGCAATACGAGCCATATTCTGATTTTAATTTTATACTTAGTTACAATCCGTCAACTGTGAACAGTCAACAGACTTGAATTATCCCTGACGCTGCTTATAGCGGGGATTTTTCTTGTTGATCACGTACAATTTGCCCTTCCTCTTCACGATCTTGCAATCTGCACTACGCTTTTTGATCGAAGCTCTGACTTTCATTGCTTTATTATTTATCGCTTTACTGCTTCCGGCTTTCAGCTTATGCCGTCAGCGTTCCGCAAATGATTTACTTATACCTGAAAATAATTCTTCCCCTACTTAAATCGTATGGACTCATCTCTACTCCTACTTTGTCACCAGGTAAAATTCTGATATAATGCATCCTCATTTTACCTGAGATGGTGGCCAGAATTTCATGACCATTTTCTAACTTAACACGGAACATAGCATTGCTCAGTGCTTCCAGAATGACTCCATCTTGTTTAATCAACGGCTGTTTCGACATACTATTTTTGGGGCTGCAAAGATATTAGATTGCAATGGAAATATGAAAATTTCGGGGAAAAAATTCCCATTTTTGTGGAAAATAGGGTAAAATAATGACCCTGAGCCCCTTATAAAGGCAAATATACCCTATCTGAACAAGGCTACCGGCAGAATTATTTCCCAATAATTCACTCTTGCACCCCCTACTAACTGCTGATCCAACAGCCTACTATACCGGAAGCCACAATTAACCGGTTCTTGGTTCCACCA
>JACVCQ010000257.1 GCA_016741945.1 Chitinophagaceae bacterium | reverse complement strand
CTCTAGGGGTAACAGGAATCCGATCTTGGTTGCAGATAGACATGATGGCTGATATTTCTTCAGCTGTTCTTGGTTTCAATACAACTTCAGGTAAGAACAAGAGTCTTTCCGTTTCATCATGACCATAATGATTCAGATTTTCTTCATCTGCTAAAACATAAGCTTCCCCAATAATAGATTTGAATTTTTCTAAATGTGCAGCGGTAATCAATCCCTTTTCAACAATAGCTCCCATATCTGAATAATTTTAGTAAAAATAATTCCTGTCAAGCACAAGTATGCAGGAATCTGCGCTTTTTCGCTGATTTTTTTATAAAAACTTCAATTTTTTTAGTGAAGGGTCATAAAATTCGCCAGACTATGTTGTTTTTTTTAAATATCCTGCAATGATTTCCGCAAACGATTGATAAACGATAACGTGTAGATATTACATAAAAGAATTGGCGAAATGATTAAACGGTTAATTTTGCCGAACTAACTAACGATTGTTCGTATATGACTGAATCTATGACCCAACTGAATCTGCAACAAATCACAGCATTAGGTTTAACCGGCACCCATCAGCTTCATTATCAACTAAGTCCGGAAGTATTGACAGAGCAAACTGTCTTAAGAAACCAAGGAACACTGAATGATACCGGTGCTCTTTGTATCAATACAGGAGAGTTTACAGGTCGTTCTCCTCAAGACAAATTCATTGTGAAAGATAGCATTACTGAAAACACTGTTCATTGGAATAATTTCAATATTGCCATTGAAGAGAAATACTTTTTTCAGTTGAAAGAAAAAATGCTCAATTATCTCAATGGGAAAGATGAGATATGGGTTCGCGATGCTTATGCTTGTGCTGATCCTGCTTATCGCATGAATATCCGCGTGATCAATGAAAATCCATGGAGTAATTTATTTGCTTATAACATGTTCCTTCGTCCAACAGAACAGGAACTGGACAATTTTCAACCTGAATGGCATATCATCCAAGCACCCGGTTTCAAAGCTGATCCTGCGGTAGACGGAACACGTCAACATAATTTTGCGGTTGTTTCCTTTACACATAAAACCATTTTGATTGGTGGCACAGGTTATACCGGTGAAATGAAGAAAGGTATTTTTACTATTCTTAATTACATTTTGCCCCAACAAAAAAATGTATTGAGCATGCATTGTAGTGCCAATATGGGTAAGGATGGAGATGTGGCTATTTTTTTCGGATTAAGTGGAACCGGAAAAACTACATTGAGTGCGGATCCGAATCGTAAACTGATTGGTGATGATGAACATGGTTGGACAGCCAACAGCGTATTCAATTTTGAAGGTGGTTGTTATGCCAAGACCATCGATTTAAGTGAAGAAAAAGAACCTGAGATTTATCATGCGATTCGTTCAGGTGCATTGGTGGAGAATATTGGCTTTGAAAATGGAACCAATAAAATTGATTTTGCCAGTAAGAAGATCACAGAAAATACGCGTGTAAGTTATCCGCTTCACTTTATCAGCAACGCCGCTGAACCTAGCATTGGAGGTTTACCTAAAAATATTTTCTTCCTCACTTGCGATGCTTACGGTGTTTTACCTCCGATCAGTAAATTAACACCGGGACAGGCCATGTATCAATTCATCAGTGGATATACTGCTAAAGTGGCCGGAACGGAAGCCGGTGTTACTGAACCCAAGTCTACTTTCAGTGCATGTTTTGGGGCTCCATTTTTGCCTTTACATCCCGGCAAATATGCAGAGATGTTGGGTAATAAAATGAAAGAACATGAAGTTAATGTTTGGATGATCAATACAGGATGGAGTGGTGGATCTTATGGCGTTGGTAGCAGAATGAAACTCGGCTATACAAGAGCAATGATTACCGCAGCATTAAATGGCGATTTAGATCATGTTCAGTTTGAAGCGCATCCTGTATTTGGCATGCTGATGCCTGCAACTTGTCCGAAAGTGCCTTCAGAAATATTGAATCCACGTAACACTTGGGCTGATACGAATGCCTATGATGCAAAAGCAAAAGACCTTGCACAACAATTCGTCAATAATTTTTCTAAATATGCTGCAGGCGTAAGCGAAGAAATTTTACAGGCCGCCCCTAACATTTAATTGCTAATGAGAAAACTATAAAAACACTAAACTCGGTCTCTTCGATTGCTTTGTCTGTTTGAGTGAAATCCCGCCCTAGTGGCGGGATTTCTGTTTTTGGTTGATGATCAATAGTCCATAGCCCATGGAGGATAGCATATAGATCATAGCTTATTGCACATAGACTTTAAACTATACGCCATGGGCCATCGACTATGGACTATGGTCTCTCCGCTTTAACTCAAAGAAATAGCCAATCTGAATAAAATCCCTACCTGTTTCATCATTGATCTTATAATCAAACTGATGTAAAAAGCCCAATTGTAGAGTGGTTGTTGCGGAGGTTTTGTATTGAAGACCCAATGCCATTCTATTTCTTTCAACGAAGGTTTCTCCATCTGTGAAGAAAATTTCATTATTGAGATAAGCTTGCCATGGTTTATTGGATGATGTCTTTGCTCCAAAAGGATAGAAGATGCCTAATCTATACCTGAATCTGTTTCGATAGCCATTAGAAGTAAACCTTAACTCAGCCCGATAGCGTTGCTCTATTTTAAAGTTCCCCAATGATTGCGTTAATAATACTTGTGGCCAAATTCTGAATTCATCATTGTTTTTAGGTTTCAAAAAGTTACCACCTTCTTTATAGGTTTGATACGAACCTGCTGCCAATGATAATACTAAATTATTATGGGCTTTATAATTGATTCCTCCCTTGTACTCATAATAATGAAACTGATTGTACAATTTTAAAGAACGAATCTGTCCCTCACCAAATACACTCCATCTTTGATTGATAGAATAACGGAGATTCAAGATATTCCAAGTGCCAATATCAAGTCCTTGTGCTTTGAGGGCTAAGGCTATAATAAAAAGTAGTAGAACAAGGAATAGTTTTTTCATGTCGATAGCCTCAAAATTATCTGTAAATCAGCATATAACTCACTCAATGTAACTTTGTGTTCAACGCTGCGTAACACTGTGGTTGTACAGATACTACTTTTTAAATTCAACAATATACTCAGACATATACTTTCCTAAATCCGAATACTTAAAAAATAATCTTGCCTTTTTCCCCAAGCGCATGCTGGTTCGTTTCGCTGCAATATCCTCTGGTGTATTCAAAGGTTGTAATGACGGGTACCACAATACATGTCCGGGTTTCTGTAATAATAATTGCGGGGTACTCCATTGTTGTGAATGATCATCTTTGCCTAGGTCTCTGTGTGGATTAAATGAGATATACAACTTATCACCCACCCACGATTGCCCTTCTACGCGCCCCATTAGCATTACCCAACATTCTAGGTATTCATTCCAACTCACTGATGGCCCCCAATGAAAACCACCTTTAGGGGAAGAAGCGGCACCACCTCCTTTCTCTATCGGTATTTGAAGAGAGGCGATGGGATTACCTGTTCCATCCCAAGGAGCATTGAATCCTTTGCCATCCCAACGTTTGGCTTTTCCTTCTGGGGCATCTAAATCAGCTAAAGCAATTCTTGCGATACTGATACATTGTCCACCCCATTCTTTTTTTGCATCATAGTTGAGTGAATCATAGGCATTCGGATAACCATATTCACCATAAAACAAATAGAGATGATCACCTACAGCTACGGCCGATGGATCGCCCACACCACCTGCAAATGTTTTGGAAGTATTGTGTGGTTTCAGGATCATGCGTGGCTGTTTATCTTCTAGAAACAATCCTTTATTCTCCCAACTCCATCCACCATTGATAGATTTCATGATACCAATTCTACAAACAGCAGCGGGTGTAATTCGTTCTGTTAATCCCAATGGCCATTTATGATCAATGTATCCTTCTTTTGTAATGCTATCGTAAGGAAGTGTTTCAGGATAATTTTCATTGTGATAGATGGCATACAATGTTCTACCACGCTTATCTTTTATATCTTGGTATACGGTTTCAAACCAAACTGCACCATGTAATCCGGGCATTCCTTTGGCTGCGTTTGGAGGCATTGTTGGTGCGATATAAGCGGAACTCGGACTCGCAAACACTTCATCTGCATTTTTTCCGGAAGCGAATTTCAGATCATGTGCTTCACCCCAAACCGGGTCTTCGCCATATTTGCCGGGAAAGATGCGAAGCGTATCACCTATCCAAACTTCAGCCATATTACAATCCACGAAATTATTGAAGTGAAAAGTATCAGTGGCAGTCAATGTAAACTCAGGAAGCTTAGTAGAGGGGGATTGACAGGCGATGATGAACAAAAAAGGAAGTAGGCGTTTCATCTTTAGGGTTTTACTTCCTAAGTTATTTATTTAATGCCACTGAAAGCGCAGAAATCTACTGAATGATTCAGTGGATTTCTGTGCCTTCAGTGGCATTTTAAACTAATTAAAATCTTTTTCCGATCATAAATCCAAGATGTGTAATAG
>JACVCQ010000256.1 GCA_016741945.1 Chitinophagaceae bacterium | reverse complement strand
ATCAACAACTCACAAAAGTTTCACCGAATCCTTTTGCATGTTATTATCGACTGGATGATAAATACCTGCTTTGTGCCAGTCCGGAAAGATTTTTACAGAAAAAAGGCGATCGGTTATTATCACAACCTATCAAAGGCACCATTCCACGGAATCAACTCGATCCGGAAGCTGATCAACAATTGATTGAGCAATTGCAGAACAGTGAGAAAGACAAAAGTGAAAATGTAATGGTGGTAGATCTGGTACGGAATGATCTTAGCAAAGTATGTCAACAAGGATCGGTGCAAGTCACTGAATTATTCGGTATTTATAGTTTTCCGCAAGTACATCAAATGATTTCTACAGTAGAAGGAACACTTGATAATTCTAACCGGTTTACAGATATCATCAAAGCCTGTTTCCCAATGGGCAGCATGACCGGCGCTCCTAAAAAAAGAGTGATGGAGCTGATAGAGCAATATGAACAAAGCAAGCGCGGTTTATATTCCGGCGCAGTAGGTTATATCAGCCCTACCGGTGATTTTGATTTTAATGTAGTGATCAGAAGTATTCTTTATAACAGCACTCACCAGTACTTAGGTTATCAGGTCGGCGGTGGTATTACTTTCTATAGCGACCCGGAAAAAGAATATGAAGAATGTTTGCTAAAAGCGGCTGCAATTAAAAGAGTGCTCGAAACTGTATAAACCCAACTATCTGGAAACAGAAGCACTTTCCAATAATGATTTTACAGACTCCATCAGCAACTGTTGTTTTTTAGCTTGAAATACCTGTTCCTTGTCTTTTAGTATTCGCATGGAATACTTTTTACCCTCCGCTAAGGTCTTATCAAAATTCGGGTTCCAACGATTGAACTGATTCAAGTTCATTAAGAGTGCATTGGAAACAATCAGGGAATTGTATCTACCGGCTATTTCCACTACAGTGGAATTGTTCAGTTCATCTGTTGTCAGCTGAACCGTTTCCGTACTTTGTAAAATCGCTTTCTTTTGTTCTGTCTCGGCAGCAGTCATAGTTGTCCAACCCCCACTTCCCTCAAATGCATAATGTGTACCGATGAATTTTTTTACATGGTTTCTGGTTTCTTCCGGCAAATGGTATTGCAAATCCCAGAACTCTCTACTGCCTGATTTTCTGATCGCTTGTTTTACACGTCCTGCCCCTGCATTATAGGCGGCAACCACCAATAACCAGTCATTGAATTCAGCATATAATTCACGCATAAGTTTAGCAGCCGCATGTGTACTCTTGTAATAATCCAATCGCTCATCTACTCCACCCACACGTAGACCAAAACGTTTTGCTTCATAGGGCATCAACTGCCAGGGACCTGCCGCACCCGCCCATGATACCACATTCGATCCGAGATGACTCTCGATAACACTCAAGTATTTCATCTCTTTAGGCAATCCATAAACCGTGAGTACGTTATCATATAAATCGAAATAAGGCTTACCCCAGCTTTTCATTTTCTCCAAATGCTCACCATTCTTCCGAACATATTCTTGTACAAATGCAACAGCTCTCGGATTCAATTGCGCCTCATAAGGTTTTGAAGCATCAAAACGCTGAGCGGTAAACAAACTTTTAAACCCACTTTTATCATTCAGGGTAGAATCGCTGTCTGCTGATGCAGAACCAAGACTGGCCGCTTTAAAAGACATCATTCCTAATGAGCCTGCCACAAAAGCAAAGCAGACCAACAATGCTTTGCTGGTGCTGATATGACTTTGTATGCTGATACCAAACCACTTCATGTGATCAAATCCTTTAATTATCAATGAGTTCAGTAATGGGTTGCAGTAAGTTGGGTAACGTTCAAAACAGAGCGTCTGTTATTCAGACAGTTCCAAAAACTGTTTTGAAAGGCGGAGCAAAGATACCTCATCATCCTGAGAAGTCATAATCTGCAGACCAAAGGGCATCCCATTGGGATGTTTGAAGAGCGGGATGGAAATAGCGGGTATTCCTACCAGATTGGCGAAAACGGTGTAGATGTCGCCTAAAAACATGGCTAGCTGGTCATTTTGCAACTCACCAATCCGGTAAGCAGGTGCCGGAACGGTTGGTGAAATAATGGCATCATAAGAGGAAAAAACAGTTGATGTGAGCAGCTGCAACTTTCTTCTAACTTGTTGAGCCTTAGTAAAATAAGCATCGTAGTAGCCGGCACTCAATACAAAACTGCCCAGCATGATTCTCCTCTTCACCTCTTTACCAAACCCTTCACTCCTGGACAACTTGTAGAAGTCTGTCAGATCATCGGTTGGTTGAGTCGATCTATGTCCAAAACGAACCCCATCATAGCGGGAAAGATTACTGGAAGCTTCGGCGGTCGTTAAAACGTAGTAAGTAGGCACCACATATTCAAGTAGCTCAAAATCAACAGGTTCCACGATATAACCTTGGGCTGTTAATTTTTTGATAAAGCCTTCGGTAGCGGCTTTAATTGCGGGGTCTAAACCGGGATGATCCAATGCTTCCTTAAAATAAGCAATTCTTTTAGGTGGGTCATCCATCTTATGCAATGCAGCGATAAAATCGGGAACCGGCAACTGCGAAACCGTACTATCAAACGCATCAGCACCGGAAATAACTTGAAGTGTAAGGGCTACATCCTGAATATTTTTTCCGAAAATGCCAATTTGATCAAAGGAAGAAGCATATGCAATCAGACCATAGCGTGATATCCTTCCATAACCCGGTTTGAGTCCAATAATACCACAGAAATCAGCCGGCTGTCGCACTGATCCACCGGTATCACTCCCCAAACTCACCATACAATGATCTGCCTGAACTGCCACCGCTGAACCACCGGAAGATCCGCCCGGTACCCGTGTTTCATCTAAAGCATTTTTCACCGGCCCGTAAGCAGAATATTCATTACTGCTACCCATGGCAAATTCATCGCAGTTTTGTCTGCCAATGATGATGGCACCGGCATCCAATAATTTTTGAGTAGCGGTAGCGTTGTATACAGATACAAATCCATCCAGCATCCGGGAAGATGCCGATACGCGATGGTCTTTATAACAAATTACATCTTTTAATCCAACCACTACTCCATATAAAGGCAAGAAGGGCTGGTTAGACTGTCTCTCTTCATCCAAACGTATTGCAGCAGCAAGCGCTTCTTCTGCATATACTTCGAGCCAGGCATTGAGGTGTTGATCTGCTTGTATCTTATCTATATAAAAACGAACGGCCTCCACACAGGTGGTTTGGCCGTTCTGTAATGCTGTATGATAGTCTTTGATTGTGCTAAAGCGAAACAAAGGCTAAAAAGCTTTTGAGAGTGAAATACTATTGTGCAGCTTGATCCTTTTCTTTGATACCTTCTTCAATCTCTTTCTTCACATTGTTCTTAGCATCATTGAATTCACGGATGCCTTTACCCAGCCCACGCATGAATTCGGGTATCTTTCTTCCACCAAACAATACCAGTACCACCACTGCTATCAATAAAATTTCTTGAAATCCTAAATTACCCATAAAATAAGTTTTTGAGAATACCAAAGGTAAGGTAAAACCATACTGAATAAACCAATTTAACAGCAAAGTTTATGGATAATTATTTGATGGACAATCCATAAAAAAGCGGAAACTGATATATTCAGTTTCCGCTTTTGCTATTACTCTAAAGAGATTAGAATCTTTTTTCCTTAATACGTGCACTCTTACCGCTACGCTCACGTAAATAATACAATTTAGCGCGACGAACTTTACCGGTCTTATTCAGAACGATAGAATCAATATTGGGTGAAAGAATAGGAAACAAACGCTCAACACCTACTCCGTCAGAGATTTTACGTACCGTAAAAGAAGCGGTTGCTCCATTACCCTGTAACTTAATCACATCACCACGGAAGCTCTGGATACGCTCCTTACCACCTTCAATAATCTTATAGTTAACAGTGATATTATCACCTGCTTTGAACTTAGGATATTCTTTCTTTACCGTTAACTGCTCGTGTACAAACTGAACTGCTGCGTTCATAACATTTAATTTTTGCGGACGGCAAAGGTAAGGATGAGGGCGGGATTCTCCAAAAGTTTTTGGGCTGTGAGCTATGAGCTACGAGCTATGAGCTTTGCTTGTTTAGTTTATTAATAAAGCTTATAAGCATTTTCTGTTCTTCATCAATCTTATAAAGTATTGATTTTCTGATATTTATTAAGCCGAAGCCAAGCAATTCTGATAAAAGAATATGTGTTTCAAGTTCAAAACAAGACCCTAAAGAAATTTGCAAAAAATGAGCATATTCTCGATCACTTTTTCGACTACTACCCTCTGCAATATTCGCCGGAATTGAGCTTGCAGACCTTGTTATCTGACTGATTAAACCATATTTTTCCTCTTTTGGAAACTCTCGAATTAGTTCATAACATAATTGGGCAATTTCCATTCCTTGCTGCCATACCTTGAGACGTTTAAAGTCTTTCATCACAAATATATTTGACCTGCAAAATAACCCATACCTATACGGTAGATACGAAGTGCACGAGTC
>JACVCQ010000255.1 GCA_016741945.1 Chitinophagaceae bacterium | reverse complement strand
GCACCCGAGGCATCACGCAGTGCATCATAGGCATAGAAACTGATCTTTCCTTTTCCCGGTTGAAAACTCACATCTTTGGGTAGAATCACTTCTATACGGAATCGACCGGTGTCTACCGAAAAAACGCCCTTGAACAATACAGCCGATTGTTGCTCAAAACGCGTAACAAAACTGCCTGATTCATTGGCGAGTGTGGAGATACTTCGTGGTTTATCCTGAATGATGGTCTCCAAAGTACCCGTAAAATCGCGTAGCCTATTACCCAAAGCATCGGTAATTTGTCCTTCCAGGATATAGCGTGAAGATGCTTGTAAAGTATCCATAGTACCCAAGGGTTTACCATTCACGCTGGTCAATTGAACGCGTTGAGCCGGAAAAGATAAACGCATGGCAGGATCACCCAATAACAAGAACTTACGTGAATTCAGGATTTCACCTGATTGAATCACGGCCAGATTTTTAGCCCTTCTAACAGCTTCTCCCAATGACAAATACTGTTGCGTGGAGGGATCTTGTTGCAGTGCTTCCTGAATAAAATATTCATTGATGATGCGATTACTCGCCGCCAATACCAATCTGGCTGTACTCAATAAAGCGATGGCACCGGCACTGTCGCCTGTCAGCATTTGAGCACCCAGTGCATTTTTTGCAGGATCATCAAACGGATAAAAATCACAACTGGCAGTCACCATCAAAGGCAATCTGTTGGCATTTTGTAAACGACCGGCTTCTTCTGTGGTGAAGACTGCTTCATCGGATAAGCGGATATGATTACCATGTCCACTATAATTCACCAGTAAAGCCCCTTGATTCATTCGATTTACAATGGCTTCATTCACTGCCGGATAACGTGCCCCACCACTACCACTTACCAATGGGAATGCATCAAGATAAATTTTCTGTGTTTGAAAAAATGTATTTTTTGCTTTGGCAGATACAGCTTCTGCATCATTCAAATGCAGGTTCTGATCACGGTCATCTGCAATGAACAATAACCGATTTCTCCATTCACCAAAACGAGAAGGATGGTGGTAACGAATGATTTTATCCACCATGGTATTCGCTTCGGTGAGATTACGGGCCGGTATACGTCCAACTGCAATATCCAAAGCCTGTTTATCAGCACCACGATTGATATCCACGGTATCATTCAACATCCCAAAAAAATCATCAGAAGTATAACTAGAGATGGGATCAAGTGATTGATTGCTTTGATGCGTAGGAATAAAACGATAATTATTCGCCACCCGATTACGCGGATCATAAGAACCACTACCGAATAATAAAAGATATTTTAGTGTACTGCTGTTTTTATCGTGCAGCATTTTCACAAAATTGCGAATGGCCGTAGGATCTGCAATACCCGAACCCAATTCCTGATACACTTGCTCAGTACTTACTACCGCAACAGAACGTGCATAGTGTTGACGATGAAAAGAAGCCAGTCTTTGTGCCGCCGTTACAAAAGAAGGATGTGTAATGATGAGATATTCAGGGACCATCAAGCCATGTAAATTTTGATTGCCCACAGTACCCAATACAACAGGTGAAAGCGTTTGTGCATCCGTAAAAGCCACATATTCTCTTAAACGACCGGCATCCTGATGAAAAATAAAATTGCCGGTAGACAAATTACGCATGGCCATGGGAACCAGCGGAGAAGTGATATCCCACACTTTTAATGCGGTAGTAGCTCCTGATAATTCAAATCTTGCAACAGCACCGGAGCTTACTGAGGACCAATCTCGGAAAAACAATAGCTGATCAGCCGGTTTGATCAAGGCTCTTCTTCCAAACAATTCAAATCGATTCAACCAAGCTTCAGCACCTGAAGCTGTAGACTGATAATCGAAACGAATGGTAGTAGCAGATTGTGCAGCATTGTAGAATTGCTCTTGTTCTTGATGTACAGCAAATCGATCTAGAAAGGTTCCAGTGACTGAAGGAAAGATCAATGGAGTTGACTGTGTTCCGTTAACCGTTGTGATCATAGCAGCAGAAGCGCCTACATTTCTGGAAGCAAAAGAAGCTCTGAGCCGAAAAGGATTTTGTGTAATAACATTTGGCCAGTTGATCGTAAAAGTTCTGGATAATGCACCTGAAGAAAACTTCTCACCATACCACTCTTTACCTGAACCGATCAAATTCACCAGATCATTCTCAACCACCGCTCGTTCCTGGAATGAAGTAACAGTAACGGTTGATACCGACAGTACATTCTGCTCCTGTATTCTTTTACCGATACCACCAATGGAAATATAGTAGTAAGCGGAATCGCTGTATAGGTTTTTGATGAATCGAAAACTTTGTTGTGTACTGTCTTTTTGCCAATGACCACAACCATTGAAATAAAATAGAAAATAGTCGTTGTTATTAAAAATACCATCCCCACCATCCACCACCTGAATTGCATTTTCAAAAAGGTCATCGATATAATCAGCATTGCCTTGTTCACCTAAAATAGCGCCGCCGTTACCGTATAGGCGGATGGAAGAAGAAGAGATGCCCCCGCTACCCCCTGCCCCTAAAGGGGTTAATAGATTGGCTTCTACTTTGTAGATGCCGGCATCTTTAACGGCAATTTTTAGCCAGTTGCCGGATGAGAGGACAGAGGATGAAGCATACTGACGCTGCGAATACCCACTTACAGTGGCTATCACGAATACGATCCCCAATAGTACGATGCTTCTTATCATAACGAATCACAAATATCAGCCCTTTTTTCTCTGCGAAACGCTGCGCCAAACTCTGCGTCACTTTGTGGTAAAATTGAACCACTGCACGGAGTTCGGCACAGAGGCGCACAGCGCTGTACAAAAATTTAACAATTTCCCGTAGAACTCCCCCTACATCCACGAAATAACCGAAAGTCAACCCTTGGTAATTTGAGTGAGTAGTGAGTAGTGAATAGTGAGTTGTAATGATCTATACCCAATAGGCAAAACATTCAATCTCAATTGTCTACCCCCCCAATCACCCGATAACCTGATCACCCATTACCTAGCACCTAACACCTAACCCCTAACCCCTTTAAAATTAGCCTTTTACTAACAATAGAATTTCCCGTCCCATCATCGTCATAAGCATAAAACTTCTATATTCGCATATACGTAAATAGAGACAATAGCGAAACATCTATACTCCACAAACTCGAGAATCACATGCAAGTATTGAAAACAACACGGAATTTGCTCTTGTTGTTGACGTTAACAGGCGCTATGTCATCCTGTAAGATTTTCAAAAAGAAACCTGAGAAATCAGCGATTACCGGATGGAATTACAATGACAAGAATCAGGGTAACTTTAATGTTGCCAAGCCAAAAGATATCAAAGCCGCTCCCGGACTGGTATTTGTGCAGGGTGGTACATTTACCATGGGTGCTGCCCAAGAAGATGTAATGGGAGATTGGAATAATATTCCACGTCGTATTACAGTCAATTCATTTTTTATTGATAAAACCGAGGTCGCCAACGTTCATTATCGTGAATACCTCTACTGGTTGACCAATGTATTTGGTGGAGCAGGTATGGATTCCATTGTGGAAGAAGCCAAACCTGATACCCTTGTATGGCGGAGTGAGCTGGCTTATAATGAGCCTTATGTAGAATATTATTTTCGCCATCCTTCCTATAATTATTATCCGGTTGTGGGAGTAAGTTGGAAACAAGCGACTGACTTCTGTATCTGGCGTACCGACCGTGTGAATGAACTGACCCTGATGGGTAAGGGTTATTTGGATGCCAGAAACCAGATCAAAAGAGAATTGAACGGTTCCGGGCAAGACAACTTCAATACCAAAGCCTATCTGATGGATGAGTACCAGGCGACTCCCGGCAGAACAGCTACATCAAAAAAGAATCCATTAAAAGATGCGAATGGTCGCCCTAGAACCAAGGTAACATTTGAAGACGGTATCCTGTATGGTGATTATCGTCTGCCTACAGAAGCAGAATGGGAGTATGCGGCTTATGGTTATATCGCAGAGAATCCGCAGAAAAAATCCAAGGGTTCTAAACGTGGAGAAGAGTTGATTGCCAACAAACAGATTTATTCTTGGAAGAACAATGGATATGACAATGTTCGTTACACACAGAAAAGTGCTTATCAAGGTGCATTCCTCGCCAACTTCAAAAGGGGTGCCGGTGATAACATGGGTGTAGCTGGTGGATTGAATGATAATGCGGCGATACCTGCAGAAGTCACTTCATTTATTCCAAATGGTTATGGTCTATACAATATGAGTGGTAATGTGAGTGAGTGGGTAGCGGATGTATATCGTCCATTGAATTCATTGGATGGTGATGACTTTAATACCTACCGTGGTAATGAATTCCGTAAGATTGATATGAGTGGTGGGCAAGGTAATCTGCGTGATGATAAAGGAAGAATCAAAACCGTATTGGAAGAAGATTCCACTTTACGCAACAGAAGAAACTATCAGCGTTCTTATGCTACCAACTATCTCGATGGTGATTCATCCAGTGCTGTATATTATGGCTATGGTGTAACCTCACTGGTTTCAGATA
>JACVCQ010000254.1 GCA_016741945.1 Chitinophagaceae bacterium | reverse complement strand
AATTTGAGAAAATAGCACACTACCCTTGGTTCTCCAAAGTTGTACAGACCAAATGGCCATCATGATCAATAATACATAAGCTAACCCTCTATGTATAAAATGTACCAAAATTTTATTATCGATAAAATTCAACAGGAATGGTTGGTGTGAAAAAAGACTTGAAGGAATCCATTCGCCATTAATGGTAGGCCAAGTAGCTGCTACATTCGCAGCTTTATGTCCGGCCATTAATGCTCCATATAGTAGTTGAATGATCAAAACCCCGATCAGTAATAAATTTGTTTTATGCAGTGGCGGGTGTTCTATCAATTGATCTTTTTTTACGAGCAACTTCAAGGCAAACCAAAAAGTATAACACAACAATCCCAATGCAAAAATAAAATGTAAGGCTAATCTGGTAGGTTTTACATATACTGCGTCACCGGTTAATCCGCTGGCTACCATGATCCAACCTACTGCTCCTTGCAATATGCCCAAAACAAAGAGCATAATCAAAGGCTGGATCATTTCTTTTTTGAAATGTTTGCGAATGATAAACCAGATAAACCCACCTGCAAAAACCAATCCAATCAATCTGGCCCATAGACGATGAAACCATTCCCAGAAAAAAATGAATTTGAAATCATCCAATGTAAATTCATAATTCAATAATTGGAATTGCGGGGTTTGTCGATACTTCTCAAACTCTACCATCCAAGCCTGCTCATTCAGTGGCGGTAAAGTACCGGTGATGACTTCCCATTCTGTTATTGATAAACCGCTACCTGTTAACCTGGTGATACCTCCCAAAGCCACTTGAATAACGGTCATGATCACACCCAACAATAACCATCTTGCCACCAACTTCGAAGAATACTGATTTCCCTGCTTCATAATATCCCGCTTGAATAATCGCAAATTTACCGCCTTCATAAAAGGAAGCCTTATTTTGTGCATGGTATTTTGTGATTATCCGGAACTTTGTTCAATTTTTAGCAAATGCTACAATCCTCCTTTCAAACTCAAGTAACAGAAGCCGGTTGCGATGAAGCCGGAAGAGGATGTTATGCCGGACCCGTTTTTGCAGCAGCTGTGATCCTGCCCAAAGATTTTCAGCATCCGATATTGAATGACAGTAAACAATTGAATGAAAAACAAAGAGACGCATTACGCCCTATTATTGAAAAGGAAGCTATTGGCTGGGCGGTAGCTGCTGTAGGTGTTGAGGAAATCGATCAGATCAATATTTTAAAATCATCCTGGAAAGCCATGCATCTTGCCATTGCGCAGTTACCATTATTACCGGAGTTATTATTAATCGACGGCAATCGATTTACAGCTTTCAACAATATCCCACATCACTGTATTGTAAAAGGCGATGGTATCTATGCTTCAATAGCTGCAGCAAGTGTGTTGGCTAAAACCCATAGAGATGAATATATGTTGACGCTACATCAACAATTCCCACAATATGGTTGGCATAATAACAAAGGGTATGGAACTGCCGAACATCGAAAAGCCATAGAAAAATATGGACTTTGTGAACATCACAGAAAAAGCTTCAATATTCTGCCGCAACAATTAGAGCTAAAATTGTAAAGCATTATTCACTCCACTCACCTGCCCCTTCACGTATGACTTCATACGTATCTTGTGTGCAATCAATAACAGTAGAAGGCACTAATCCTCCAATTTCCCCATCAATGACACTATCTAACAATTTGCCAAACTTTTGATACATGATTTCAGGATTTGTATATTCCTCTACCATATCGCCTGGTAATGAAGCAGATAAGATAGGATGACGAAGTTCTTTAACGATATGCCTAGCAATATTGTTATCAGGTACACGTAACCCAATGGTACTTTTTTTACTTTGCAAAATTTTAGGTACTTCCTTACTCGCAGGAAGAATAAAAGTATAGGGACCGGGCAGATAATGCTTTAATAATCGGTATAGAGGAGTGGAGATACTTTTAGTGTATTGACTCAAATCACTCAGATCATAACAAACAAAACTCAACTGTGCTTTATTGGGATCTACTTGTTTGATGCGCGCAATTCTTTCCACCGCCTTATGTTGAAAAATATCACATCCAAGACCATAAATGGTATCCGTTGGGTAAATAATAACCCCTCCGGAAAGCAGGCATTCGGCAATGGTCCGAAGATGTCTGGGGTTGGGATTATCTGGATGTACCTGAAGCAGCATCACTAAATATATATCCAATTTATCAAAATTGAAAATTGGTAAATGTTTAGCCGTTCGTTGATTAATCTTTTATTAACAATGCATTCAACTTATTTTTGCAAAAAAGTGCAAAATGCGTTTATTGGAAGTAGACATAGTAGATACCATCAATCCTACTGATTTTAAGGAGCATTATTATCTTCCTAAACGCCCACTTGTGATTCGTAATCTTGCCCAGTCTTGGCCTGCTTATAATAAATGGAACTGGGATTATTTCAAAACACTCGTAGGTGACAAGAAAGTAGGCCTGTATAACAATATCAAGAGCGATGCTTATACCCCCATCAATACTGCTGACGATTATAAAACTTTTGGTGAGTATATCGACATGATTAGAAAGGGACCTGCGGCTTGGCGTATTTTTCTCTTCAATATTTTTGAACATGCTCCTCAACTGACTAAAGATTTCACTTGGCCTGATGAGCTAATGAGTGGTTTTGTGAAGAGATACCCTATGTTGTTTGTTGGTGGCGCCTCTAGTATTACCCATATGCATTTTGATATTGACATGAGTCATATACTGCATACACAATTTATGGGCAGAAAAAAGGTGTTATTATTTCCGTTTGAGGAGCAGCATAAGCTTTATAGAAAACCCTTTGAAGTATTGAGTTTGGCAGACTTCAGTCATTATCACCACCAAAATGGATCACCTGATTATGATCAATTTCCTGCATTAAAACTTGCACATGGATTTGATGTAACACTAGAACACGGAGATACCCTCTTTATGCCAGCCGGTTTTTGGCATCATATGGAATATTTAGACAGTGGGTTTGCTATGAGCTTAAGAGCCATGCAATCATCTGTTACAGGAAAATTAAATGGTGTATGGAATTTATTCGGGATGCGAAACATTGATACCCTGATGAAAAAAACCCTTCCGCATCCTTGGTATAACTGGAAGAAGAAAAAAATATTTGAACAAGCAGAAAAAGAGTTAAGAAAAGAAGGATAAAATGCTACAAAAGAAAAAGGCGACCTTGTGCCGCCTTTTTCACTTGTAACCCCTAATGAAAACTGAATACGAGAAAATCTACCGGCATTACTGCCGTTTATCTTCTCTACCCGTGGTAAATGTAGGACAGTCAATAAGAAAATCCAACGTAGAAAACACCCAAAATAGTAGGGTGTTTTCACTGAAAATAATACGGTGAAAATCTCCGAACATTAATTCCGTGGATAACGGAGATTTGAAACTCAAAAAAGCGTAATTTTCTGATCTGAATCTACCATTAATATCACTAATGAGTAGCTTTCAGCTGTGTTAATTGTTGTGCATATGACTAAAATTGCCCTGGTTGATGATCATGTTTTATTAAGGAATGGGCTTGCCTCATTGGTCAATTCATTTAGTGGTTATACTGTTTTATTTGAGGCGAATAGCGGTAAACACATGATTGAGTTGATTGATGCAAATAACCTACCGGATGTTGTTTTGCTGGACATTACTATGCCTGATATGAATGGTTATGAAACGGCTCTCTGGCTCACCACCCATTACCCCCAGGTAAAAATCCTTGCACTTACCATGCTGAATGATGAACGTTCTATCATACGCATGTTTAAAAATGGAGCAAAGGGATATCTGTTAAAAGATAGTAAACCACAAGAGTTAAAAGCGGCATTGGATGGCATTGTTACCAAGGGGGTATACCTCAATAAACTTATGTGTGATAATATCATGCACACCATGAAAAGCTCTCCGGAAGAAGATGCTGAAATCACCAAATTCACAGAACTAACAGATCAAGAGAAAGAATTTCTGGGATGGGCTTGTACCGATAAATCTTATCGTGAAATTGCAGAGCTTATGGGTACCAGTCTGAAGGCTGTTGATGAAACAAGGGATACCCTCTATCAAAAATTACAAACAGCTACAAGAGTTGGACTGGCTTTGTTCGCTATCAAACATGATATTGCTAGGTTATAATGACATCTTGGTTCTATGATTTTCAGCATAAAAAATCAAACAATCTCCCATACTTCTTTACCACGTAATAATTTATCCAAATCGCCTTTACCTTTTGTAGCAATGATCTCTTCTATCTGCATCGCCATTACATCTTCATAACAAGCTCTGTCTGTTTCAAAAAATACACCAAACGGTCTGGGGAAATGAGTTCCTTGTTGATTAGGGTTATCAAACATTCTGATCAATACCTGTGCTTTATAAAAATCACGCTCATCATGAATCCATAAGTCATCTACACGATGTATACCATCAGTGAGATCTACCACTACCGGCTTCATCCCATCCAGCTTAATCCCTTTTTGTTGATTGGCGCCGTATACCAAAGGTTTACCC
>JACVCQ010000253.1 GCA_016741945.1 Chitinophagaceae bacterium | reverse complement strand
TGATAATACGGTGCAATATGATGAAGATCGGGAATAGATTGTGTAAAGCGGTTGGTACAATGTCCACAGTGCCAAATTTCAAAATTCTCTTTACTGACTGTATGATCTTTAGCCACCAACAATGGATGAATATCCTGACTATGACAAAAGGGACAATCCTGATAATAAACAAGGCTTGCGCTCATACAAACAATGCTTTATAGGTAATAATAGGCGATGGCAGCAACACCTAATAGTAATAAAATAATACCGTATATCCACCAGGAAGTATCAGATGTTGACATTTCTTCCAGTTCTGTTACAGTTGTGTTTTCCAGTACTACTCCATTCGGCAATGGAACTGTCTTATATCCCATTTCAGATACGGGAGCACTATGTATGATTTTTCCATCCTCATCTAGTAAAAGTGTCCCAATAAAAGGTATTTCAATAGTCTGATGATCAAAAATTTTTTGCTTTAATTCCTGCACCCACGCATTGAACTGACCAATCACTGTAACTTCATCTGTTTCCGTTTCTGAAGATAAAAATTCAAATAAGTGCTTATCTGCAGGAACTGGCTCTGCATGATAGGTAATAACAGATTCCGGACCTTTGATCTCCGTTCCATTAGCCATTACTTGCGCAGGTATACGTTTTACCTGAAATATACCAATATCAGGTATGCCCAATCGGCCATTTTGGAGGAGGTATTTGATCAGTAATTGTTGTATCATGGTTCCCATTTACCGGAACGAATATACAACTCCGCCTAAAACATTCAAGCCCAGAACTTCGTATTGATTCCAACGGCGATAGCGGTTGTTCAGAACATTATTCAATTGTACCCAGAGGTTCAACTTGGGCATCACTGAAAATTCTGCGCCGATATTGAGGTCAGCTGCAGGATCTAATTTCAGGGTTGTCTGATTCCTGTTGCGGTAATGACTACCATCCCACAAGAAAACATCTGCTTTTAATTGCAAATCTTTGAACATTTTCCAGCGCAATGCTCCCGTGACTTCTAATGGTAATAATCCCCAAGCTTTTTGAGCTTTTTGCAGAGAAGTGAATTGGCGATAGGTAACGCCTCCCAATAGCGATAATTTTTCTTGCAAGGTATAGCCAATCTCTCCATGTAACTGTACAACATCCATCTCTGGCTCGTAGAACACATCAAAAGATTTTCCGTCAATTGACCAGGTTGTAGGGAATAAAGGCTGGTTATTCATTCGCATAAAGGAAAGTCTAGCCCGATATGTAAAGTGATTACCCGCTGCACCACGAATACCAGCATATTGTTCACCAATTTTAGTATTAGCGTAAACCGTAGGTTGTAAAATCCATGGATTGATATCTGTCAAAGTACGATATCCATTTTTCTGAAAATAGCCCACCCATCCGGCTTCTACCAATAATCCGGTCTCTCCTACTTTTGCTTCTGCAGTAATATTCGGTAAGGTTGCGAACTTTCCATTATCCCAAGAGGGTCGAATACCTGCATTCAACTTAAATGCTTGGGACTGGAACTGTACGGACGGACTTACATAGAATAGATTGTTTGTAACCTTAGCAGCAACTGGTACTGTAGCAGAAGTACTGGCAATGTCTGCTACAATTCCTAAGTCGATAGCAAACTTATTGGCAAACGACTTACGCAAGGGTGCTTCCAGTATGGCGTTGTATTCTTTTCCCTGACGATTATCAGCAAAATATTTTAAGCTAAGCTTAGGAGCATAAGTGATATTGAAAGCATTGGCTTTTTTGTTTCTTAATCCAATTTCTATACCGGCTTCATTGAATCGCTGAAGCAAATCTTCTTTTTTGATATTAAGTGTGCTATTGTCAAACCCATAAAAATAACGGGTTGTATTTTTATAACTTGCCTTGGTAGTCCATTCATTGTTATTGTTAGTATTAAATACAGACAATACACTCAAACCTAGTTTTGCATACTGCTGTGCAAATAGGTCTCCTTTATTGGACAGATAATCTGCATTGACGATGGTATTACTCTTTACCCCATCACCAAAAGAAAATGAACCTGTCACCAAAAAGCTGTTAAAATTACCTAGTCCTGCTCGAATAGAATGATCATTCTGCCAACGATATCCTGTATCTGCAGGCAAAGCCAATGGCTTGATGGGTACAGGCTGATAAGAGAAAAATAAATTCTGAGCGGGAACTGAGTATGTTACCGGTGTACGTGAAGAGTCTATATAAGTAGATGCAGCCGTAAAATTAATTTTGGCAGCATTCTTCAGCGAAGGTTTAAATGCAGATGTAATGGTTACGACTCTGGGCGACGAAGTATCAGCAAGTGCCGCAGCATCCATTCTGGTTTCGTTGGATGTGGCCGGTTTAGTTTCATTCTTTGCAACTGTTACTTTCTTCTTTGTACTGCGTCTTCTTTGGGCATCTGCATTACTTATAATACAAAGAGAGATGAAGGTTAAGCAAGATGTATATAATATGCGCTTCATGTATGCCAATTTATTCTTGTTCTACTTTATTGATTTTATTTTTCTCTTCCAATACCAGTTTCAATTTTTGTTGTGCTTCTTCTTTTAGTTCAATAATGGTAGCATTATCAACAATACTCTTGAAAGTAGCTTCTGCATTGAACAGGTCTTTTTGTTTGAAGTAGATATCTCCCAGTAACAGATAACTACGTGTAACCCAAAACTCATAAGAGCCTGATTTTTTGATCACATCAAAAGCTGCCGTTTCAGCCTCCGTAAGTTTATCTTGCTGAAATAATATCTCTGCAATACGATACTGTGATTCAGCACCATATTCCGATTTTCCGGTTTGCATCACTTGTCTATACGCTGCGATAGCCAGATCAGCTTGCTTATTCAGTTGATAATTTTTTGCTACTACCAAATTAGCCATCATGCGATCATCGGTAGCAATACCGGTTTGTTTTAATAAATCTTCTGCATTGGGAGCGGCTTCCGTCCATTTTTGTGCTTTAAACTGACAGCGAAGTAATCCACGCATCGCTTCCAGTTTATTTTCCTGTTGTGTGGCAATGGATTTTAACTGACTGAAATATTTTTCAGCATTGGTATAATCTTTCAGCTCGAAATAATGAATACGTGCAGCCTGCAATACACTTCTTTCGGCAAATACGCTTACGCCCTTTTCAGCCACTGCTGTATAAAAAGGCAATGCTTCTTTCAATAGCTTGTCTGTTACAAAAATTTCTGCTGAAAAATAGTTGGCTTCAATGGCATATCTCCCATCAGGAAACTTCGATAAATAATCTTTGAAACCATTTTTAGCGCCCGGCATATCTTTTACATCATAGCGTAGCATCGCAGATTTAAAAGTCAAGGAATCCTCTTCGTTATAGGTGACAGGTCTTCCATTGGAACGCATGAAAGCCACAAATTCACCGGGCTGTTGTCTTTCTATGAATAAGTTCCTGATATACTCAACTGCCGCATCTGTCTCAGTAGAATTCGGATAACCTGATACCAAAGTTTTGAATTGAGTCAACGATTCTTCATTTTTATCCAAATTGAAATAAGCGATCCCTGATTTCAGATAGGCTTCGGGATGAATGCTGACTGCCTTTTGCGATTTCAATATTTTATTCAGTGGTATCAATGCTGCCTCATAGTTCTCATCTGCTAAATACGTATTGGCCTGCTCTAAAGCTGCATCAGCGATATAGGCTGAGGAAGGGAATCTTACCTCCAAACTTTGTAACAGCTTTAATTTTTCTGTATGCTGATTCATTGCTCCAGCGATCACTGCTTTTTGATACAATGCATAATCAGCGGTATTCAATGGAATGCTCAATACCTGATCATACATTCCTAAAGCTTTTTTGAACTCTTTGTTCATAAAGTAACAATCAGCTGCACGCAGGTAAGCATCTTTTTCAATGTTAGATGCATTAGCAGTGATACTTTTGGAAATCATTTCGAATTGCTCCTTAGCGGCAGGATAATTTTCTGTTTTCAATAAAGCATAACCCAAACTATATCTGGCATTTATAACATTTACTTCTCCGTTGGTCACAGGATTTTTAATATACTCAGTAAAATGTTGAATAGCCGCTTCATTATTACCATTTCGGTAAGCTATTTCTCCTTTCCAAAAACGCGTAAGCGCAACTAGGTTATTATTATACGGTATTTCTAACAGTCTGTTCAACAAAGGTTCTGCCTGATTGATTTGCTGGTCATTGATCAGTTCAACCGACCTGCCATATAGCAATTTGGGATAAATCTTCATGGCATTTTCACTTCTTGCCGGTAGACTTTCATATAAAGCCAATCCATCTTTATAGTTACTGGTATTCGCCAAAGTACTTACCAACAGCTCTCTCGCTTCCTGCAACATATTTGAAGAAGGATAAGTAGCTGTGAAAGATTGAAATCCTTTTAGTGCAGCATCCATATAACCCAAATCGTAGGAAAGTTTGGCATAATTGAAGAGAGAAACTTCTTTTTGTAAAGCATTACTATTGTTATCCGCACAAAACTGAAAAGCATTGCGTGCATTTTGTTTATCATTCGTTTTTAAATAGGCATCTGCTAGCAGGTAC
>JACVCQ010000252.1 GCA_016741945.1 Chitinophagaceae bacterium | reverse complement strand
CTTCAGTGATCCTGTATTTGGATTATTGGATGGTAATGAAGTGCGTGCGATGTGGGAAATGCTTTGTACACGCGCAAAAAACTTTACACTCTCTTACGGAAATATTCAAGTGTTAGACGATGAGTATGCTACTGTTGAATGGATCGCTGTGTATACATTTACGCAAACCGGCAGAAAGGTGGTGAACAAAATCAAAGCACATATGCGCTTCAAGGATGGCTTGATCTGCGAACACTCCGATGCTTTTCCAATCTATCGTTGGAGCAGACAAGCTTTTGGTCTTACCGGTTTACTGTTGGGTTGGTCCGGTTATTTTCATAAAAAACTACAATTGAAGGCCAAAATGAATCTTCAGAAGTTCATGAATCAATAATTTTCTGTGTCTCTGTATGTCTTCAGGGGCAATAATTGCCACAGAGAACACTGAAGAACACAGAAAAGAGAGTACTTTTATATTCATCATTATAAACCTCATGAACTGGGAAGCTTTCTTCAGAAACCTGCAACTGATTGGAACGCGTTATTTTGTTCTGGCACTAATCGCATTCCTTTTGTTTTATGTTGTATTCAGAAACAAATGGTTGTATAAAAAAATTCAACAGCGTTTTCCGAAAAACAAAGATTATGCAAGAGAGGTTCTCTATTCGGTTACTACAATGATCATTTTTGCATTGGTATCATCTGTTGTCTTTACACATCCGCGTATTCGTCCACTTACCACCATGTATACTGATATTGCCCAATTCGGTTGGGTGTATTATTTTGCAGCCTTCCCTATTATGTTATTCATGCATGATACCTATTTCTATTGGTTTCATAGATTGATGCATCATAAAAAAATCTTTAATTATGTACACCTGGTGCATCATCAATCTACTAATCCTTCTCCTTGGGCGGCTTATGCATTTCATCCTTTAGAGGCATTTATTGAAATTGGTATTTTGTTTGTTTTTGTATTTACCATTCCTATTCATAAAACGCATCTCCTGATTTTCTTTTTATTCATGATTGTTTACAATGTCTATGGACACTTGGGTTATGAATTATATCCGAAAGGCTTTGGTAAACACTGGTTCGGTAGATGGATCAACACCTCTGTAAACCATAACCAACATCATCAATATTTCAAAGGGAATTATGGATTGTATTTCCTGTTCTGGGATAGAATACTGGGAACCATCCGCGAAGATTATGAAGATCGGTTTGACGAAGTGAAACAAAGGCCCTCTCCTTTGTGAAACTCTGTGGTTTTTTTACCACAGAGGAATCAGAGTTTGGCACAGCGTTTCACAGCGGGTTACTTCTTTTTATAGATAGGCACAGTACTGCATGGTTCGCCGTACATGATGCTCTTAGCAACGGGGCGAAGTTTTTGTGTGATGGCAACGTATGCGGCTTCAGGAATAGCAACATCTCCACAGCCCTTTACCACTACCCTTTTATCAGCATACTCATCTGCATTTAAGGATTCAATATTTTTGAGTAACAAGGATTGAATCATTTGTTCTTCGGTTCCAAAAAAAACAATAGATACTACCGGCTCAAGATAACTGGCTACTAACATATAGGCCCACATCGGAATGATGGCATCGGCAGAACAAGTGATGGCAACTGCCGCATCTTTGTATTCATTCCAGTCTATTTGTAATAACGCCGCTCTAAAATCTTTTTCTTTCAGAATTAATCCCATAAATAAATGATCCTTCAGATCAAAGACTTTTCTTGTTTGTTGAGGATACAAGGTTTCCAGATCAAGGCTGATCAATCCGCTTTCTGCTACTTTATTTACAATCACTTCTGCCATAACACTGCATTAAAACACAAAATTACCATATCCTGCTCATTCTGCATTTTCGCTAAGCGGAATCTATCACCCAACAAAAAACCCGGCCAAAAGGTCGGGTTTTTATGGTATTACGAATTTTAATTAATAGAATTTGAATCTATTATCCTTAATCTTAGCCGCACTTTTCAACGCTTGAACACCACGGAACACAGCTACTCGGTTACCCTGTAATAAGGTTTGCTTTACTGTTTCTGCATCCATACTCCCCTGACGAGCGCTGTTACTTTCTACTTTTACTGCAAAAACGCCTGTTATACCGGCAATAGGAGAACTTACTTTTCCCGCCAGAGACTTATTGAATGCTGCTCCAATAATTTTTGGTTCGCTTCCAATGCCCGGCATAAATGGGGTTGAGAAACTGATACTGTCTGCTCGCTGAACGGTAGATCCGAGAGATGTTGCAATAGCTTCCAGTGTAGTTCCTTTGAACTTAGTATCGAGAATTTGTTTTGCCTTCTTTTCGTTACGAACGAATCCCTCTACCAGTGGTCTGGCTTCAGCCGGAGATAAAATTCCGGCAGGGTTGATCCCTGTAATAATCGCTACTACATATCTATCGCCTACTTCAACAGGTTCAGAAACGGCGCCGGTTTTGTTTTCATACATCCAACGTACCAGTGTACGGCTTTGGCCAATACCATTGATGTTGAAATCATTTTGCTTGATTTCAGCAGCTGTAAGTATTTGTAAGTTTCCTTTTAATGCTGCAGCATCAAACTCTTTTTTTCCTTTTGCTCCTGAAGCAAACTGTGCAGCGGCGGTACTAGCGGCGCTGATGGTTTCGCCACTTGAAAGAATAGGCTTAGATAAATAAGCAATCTTATAGGCGGGGCTAAAACTCTTTTGACCCAATACTTCCATGTAGTGATAACCAAAGTCTGTTTTTACCACTCCTTTAGATCCTTGAGGTTTATCAAATGCAAAGTCGTTGAACGGTATCACCATTTGTCCTTGTGGAAAATATTCATACACACCACCCTTGTCTTTACTTCCGGGATCTTCAGAATATTTTTTACAAAGTTCATCAAAGTTAGCGCCTCCTTTGATGGCCATTTCAATGGAATCTACCAATTTCTTAGCAATACTATCCGGTCTTAATACCTGATTGGTTTGTGGATTAAAAGTAGAGATCAAAATATGGCGAACCTTTGCACTGTCGGGCCATTGTTTCGCTCCTACCATTCTTGCGATCGTATAATTATTGCCATCCAGATACGGTCCATACAACCCACCCACAGGCGTTTTCAGAATTGAATCTTTATTTGGTTGTTGCATTCTGGCTTTACCAAAATAGCTATCGTAATAAGGCAATTCTGTTCCGACCCGTTTCAAGAAAGAAGCAATATCATAAGTGCTTCCGAATTCTTCTTTCAAACTCATTAACTGATTCAGTGTATTCAGACTATCTTCTTTTTTGGGAGCAGCATCAAAAAATACATAGTTAATACTTCTGGTCTCTTCTTCTTTCTGGTATTCTTTACTGTGCTTTTTCAGGTAAGCGCTGATATCTGCATCTGTTACTTTTACCGCACTATCTGCAATAGCAGCATATGGAAAATAAACATAAGAGATATTAGCAATAGCATTATTATCAGCCTGCTGTTTTTCAACCAGCCATTTAGGAACATAAGATGCCTGTTGTAATAAAGCGAGATATTTACTTCTTAATGTTTGCTCAATCGTTGGCTCTATATAAGCCTTCTGTATCATATTCACCTGTTCTTGGTTGGTACTCTTCTTGATTTGAGCAAAAGCTTGCTTGGCTTCAGCTACTTTGAATTCTCCGGTATTAGGATCTGTGAATTCCTGACGCAACGGAGAATTTTGTCCAAATAAGATATCAGACAATTCTTTACCCGAGACTTTCAGACCTAATTTATTATACTCTTGCTCTAATACAATACGCTCAACTTCTTGGTTCCATAATGAACCAATCAATTGATCACGTTGAGCACCTTGCGCACCATACATACGTTCTTGCATGGCCAGCTTCTCTTCAAAATCAAGACGCTCAATGTTTTGTCCGTTTACTTTACCGATCGTTGTAGTGTTAGAAAAGGCACTACCACCACGACCCACTCCATCCTGAAGTATAAAAGCAATCAGGGCCAATGCAATAATCGCAAATACGATCCAGGCACCTTTGTCACGAATTCTTTGAATAACAGACATAATACAGTTTAAATTGGTCTAATAAATAAAATCCGCCCAATGGCGGGAGGCAAAAATAGGGGATTAAAGCATTTGAACAAATTGTGGAAAACCCTTTTCGGTGCAAGCCAGACAAAGGCTGAAGGCTATTTCTGATGTCTGATCTCTGATTTATGATGTTTTGATTTTTTCAGCATATCATAAATCATAACCTCCGCAATAAATCCGACATCAGAAATCAGACATCCTACATAATCCACACCTCCCTGTTGAAAAGCTCCATTTTCAGTGGAAAACCCCCGTTTTTACTTTTCGAAATGTGGAAAGAGCTCGAATAAATACCCTCAAATCAGACATCAGAGATCAGACATCCTAAATTCCGCTCATTTTACTCCACCTTAACCAACAGTGGAATAAAAGTGGATTGTTAAAAATGACTATTGTGTATTCTTCTTTCCACAGATGTGACTGAAATACAATGTTTTCAATATTAACTGAATGTTATGGCGTGGAAAAACCTGTGAATTCCCTGTGGATACATCTGTACAGGGTAACTTTTCAC
>JACVCQ010000251.1 GCA_016741945.1 Chitinophagaceae bacterium | reverse complement strand
ATCTAATACATGTTCACTGAGGTGTTCACTTTTTTTACGAACGTCAAGTATGTTTACTTGTTCATTTGTTGCAATGGTAGCCAGTTCATCTGCTGATATTGAACGAATCTGATCTGTTTCTTTACCTGCTTTTTTCCATGTTTCAAAGCCACCTTTCAGGTATCCGATGGTAAAATCATAACCCACTCTTGCCAATCTTGTAATGACTTCCTGTTCTCTTCCTTCATCAGTAATCAATAAGATTTCTTGTTTGATATCCGGAATCATAGCCCCTACCCATGGTGCAAAGTTGCCATCGATACCGATATTGATGGCATTCGGCACAAAACCTGCTGCAAATGTTTGTGGGTCGCGTGTATCAAGTATCAATGCACCTGTTTCATTTGCAGCTGCTTCAAAAGCTTCGGGGCTTAATGCATGCTGACCTCTCTCCAATACCGTATCAATACTGTCATATCCATGGATATTCATCATTACATTCAAGGGGAAATAAGCGGGAGGTGTTACTAATCCGGTAATGACTTCTTTGATGAATTCATCTTTGGTCATATCAGCACGTAATGCATAGTTAGTTTGCTTTTGATGACCCAATGTATCAGTAGTTTCTTTGCTCATGTTTTTACCACAAGCACTACCTGCGCCATGTGCAGGATATACTATGATATCATCAGACAAAGGCATGATCTTATTACGCAATGAGTCAAACAGAAAACCTGCTAACATTTCCTGTGTAAGCTCTGCTTTTACTTTTTGAGCCAGATCCGGGCGACCTACATCACCAATGAATAAAGTATCACCACTGAATATTCCTACTTCTTTTTCTGTCTCATCTTTCAGTAAATAACAGGTACTTTCCATAGTATGACCAGGTGTATGTAATACTTTGATGATTGCATTTCCTACCTTTAATTCTTCGCCATCTTTAGCTGAGTAAAAATCAAAATCAGGTTGTGCATTGGGTCCATAAACAATCTTGGCGCCTGTTTTTTTAGCGAGGTCGATGTGACCTGAAACAAAATCGGCATGGAAATGTGTCTCTAAAACATATTTGATCTTCGCACCATTGCGCTCTGCTTTTTGAATATAAGGAGCTACTTCTCTTAATGGATCAATGACAACTGCTTCACCATTACTTTCAATGTAATAGGCGCCTTGTGCTAAACATCCCGTATAAATTTGTTCTATTATCATGGTATTCATTTTTTGATTTGATATAGCAAATGTCAAAACTGTCAGTTTCTTTTTTCGTGACCCTTATCACGTTGCAGCGGCTTTAACATTTTTCTTGAAAGCTTTACTATTATTCTGTAAAACTGCAAATGAATGATGGAGAAAAATGTGACATTCGTCACATTTCAAACTGCTCTTTATCATAAAAGGCGAAAGGCCTGCATTGTTGCAGACCTTTCTTATTGGGGGGTATAAGAGACCGAATTAATGACTACCGCCGGGTAGTAAAAGTTCTTTTGCTATGATATAAATACCCATGACTAACACAAACCAACCAAAGCCTTTTTTGAGTTTATGACCATCTATTTTTTTACTCAACTGATTACCTAAGAAAATACCTGCGATTGCTAACGCTGTAACCATACCTAGCAAGCGCCAATCCATTGTATAGTTACTAATATCTCCCGTAAATCCTATTAATGATTTAGCCGCAATAATTAAAAGTGATGTGCCTACCGCTTGTTTCATAGGTAACTTACTTAAGAGCACCAATGCCGGAATGATGAGAAATCCACCGCCAGCCCCTACCAAACCGGTTAGAATACCTACTACAGCCCCTTCTAAAAGAATAATGGGGTAATTGAATCTTTGTTCCTCATGCTCAACTCTATTGTCTTTACTTTTCTCACGAATCATAGACACAGAAGCAAAAACCATCAATATCGCAAAGAGTAGCATCATCAAAATAGATTTTGTGATGACAAAATCTCTTATTTGAAATACTTCTGTAGGAATCAAAGGTACAATGAACTTTCTGGTAGCGAAAACAGCAGCTATAGAAGGTATTCCAAATATAATCGCTGTTTTAATATTTACCAGGCCTTGTCTGTATTTAGGAATTGCGCCAACTAAACTGGAAGCTCCTACAATAAACAATGAATATGCGGTTGCTAAAACAGGTTCTACACCAAAAAGATAAACCAATACCGGAACTGTGAGGATAGATCCACCGCCACCAATTAATCCCAATGAAATACCAATAACCAATGATGCGATATAACCTACAATTTCCATTTCTAATAATTTGACCGCAAAACTCATACTTGTTTTCTGAACCTTTCGTGATTTATATCACAACAATAATTTTTGCAGCTGAATGATTTCGATATGTGATTTATATTGTTTGATCATTCCTTTCTCTGCCAGCTTTTTCATTAATCTTGAAATGACTTCTCTTGAAGAATTCAACTCTTGTGCTATTTCTGTAAAGCTAGCCGATACAATATTGGATTTTAAGGTATTCTGGTGTTGTTGCAGATAAAAGACCAATCTTTCATCCATATTACGGAAAGCGATATGGTCTATCGTTTGTAACATGTCTTCAAAACGATCTCTGTAACTACTCACTACAAAGTGGTACCAGCTTTTATAACCTGCCATCCATTCATCCATATAAGCGAGGGGAATGGTGATGACTTCTGTTTTAGCAGAAGTTTTTGCCATGATCTGACTGGTTTCTTGTTTGATGGCACAAACCATTGAAAGTGCACATGCTTGTCCGGGTTGTAAGTAATACATAAAGAACTCATTACCCTCTTCATCTTCCCTGAATATTTTGATCAATCCGGATAGTACCAGCATGGTTGAACGGATGTTCTGCCCGGTTTTCATCAAAACCTCACCCGGTTCGAATTCACGAACTTCACCTGCATCGGCAATTTGCTCCTGTAATTTTTTTTCAAAAAAAGGGAAGTGCTTTCGTATGATTTCAATAGGGATCATTCACACAATTTAGACAATCTGCAAATTTAATTGGATAAAATAACCGTTTCGTGATATTAGTCACGCTCATTTTTTTTGCTCAATTAATAGTTTATAAAATTTCTCCAGTTCTTGTTGCTCAATAGATGAGAATGGTTTATGTTGTTGTAGTAAGTCATCAAAATAAACCACTCTTTTATGTCCGGGATATCGTTGCAAGATCGCTTTACATTGATTGGCCCATTTTTCATAGGGGTCGGTTACTGTCTGTTTGTTTAGATCTATCGGTGTTTTATCACGTGTGGGCATTTTAAGAATAATGGCTTCAACCGCAGCCAACCAACCTACAGGCATATCCGGCACTTTACGGGCTTTGGCTACCAACCCCTCAAGTTGTTTTTTACTCAGGCTGCCCCGTTCTTCATACTGATGCATGAGACTCATCACAAATAGGGCATCTTTGTTATACTGGTAACAGGCTTCCAGTACCTTATCAATGACATCTACTTTCTTTTTGTTGCCGGATAATGACATTTTTGAAAATATAGAAGCGGGAAGGTAGAAAAACTAAGCTATTCCAGTAGTTTTATCTTCCTTAAAACAGAAATTCATGGCTAGGAAAATCATTTTATATGGATTGCTCATCTGCAGCAGCATTATATTTCAGCACTGTAAAGTCTCTCAAAAAAATCAATCAGTACCCAACCCGGTACAAGAATCATTCAAAGCAGATAGAGAATTCAGAGCAGCATGGATTGCAACAGTAGCCAATATTAACTGGCCTTCTAAACCCGGATTAAGTGTAGCGGAACAACAACGAGAAGCCATTGAGCAGTTAGACTTTTTGAAAGCACATCATTTCAATGCGGTAGTCTTTCAGGTAAGACCACAAGCTGATGCATTGTATAGTAGCGAGCTGGAACCCTGGTCTTATTATCTGACAGGACAACAAGGAAAAGCACCGGATCCTTTTTATGATCCGCTTACATTCTGGACAGAAGCTGCACATGACAGAGGGATGGAAATGCATGTTTGGTTAAATCCTTATCGGGCTCATCATAAAGATGGAAAAGAGATCAGTGAACAATCGATTGTGAAAAAAAGACCAGATCTGGTTATGAAATTAAAAGAAGGGTATTGGTGGATGGATCCGGCACGTAAAGCTACACAAGACCTCACTTCTGCAGTAGTCAAAGACTTGGTAAAACGCTATGATATCGACGGCATTCATTTTGATGATTATTTCTATCCCTATCCTTCATACAATGGAACAGATGATTTTCCGGATGATGAAAGCTGGTCGGCTTATAAAGCGGCTGGTGGACAATTATCCCGTGGCGACTGGCGCAGAGATGCAGTGAATACCTTAATTGAAAGACTATACAAAGAAATCAAAGCAGAGAAAAAACATGTAAAGTTTGGGCTGAGTCCGTTTGGTATTTGGCGCCCAGGTTATCCGGCTTCTATTGAAGGGTTTGATCAATATGATCAGTTGTATGCAGATGCCAAGCTTTGGTTGAATAAAGGATGGATCGATTATTTCGCTCCACAATTGTACTGGCCCATTAACAGAATGCCACAAAGTTATCCGGTATTATTGGGATGCCGCAAGGGAGAGAATACTATTAATCGCCACTTATTTCCGGGTTTCAGTGTGGT
>JACVCQ010000250.1 GCA_016741945.1 Chitinophagaceae bacterium | reverse complement strand
GTGGTAGAATGGTTACAGTACTATGATCCGGCCATTAAAGCCTCAGTAGCGAAAAGATTCCTTTCCAATCTCATTTTTGATTCGCCCATGATATTGGTTTGGGTGTCAATTTATTACATTTGGCATTATGTGGAGTTGGGTACGAAAAGTGAGATTCAGAAAGTGAAATTGGAAAGTCTGGTAAAAGAGCTGGAACTCAAAACCATTAAGTCACATATCAATCCACATTTTATTTTTAATGCATTGAACAGCATTCGTGCCTTGGTAGATGAGAATCCGAATCGAGCACGTACTGCCATCACTGAATTGAGTAATATCTTGCGTAGTAGTATGCAAGCTGAGAAATTGGAAACTGTACCTTTTGAAAAGGAATTGAATATTGTAAAGGATTATCTCGCATTGGAACATATTCGTTTTGAAGACAGATTGCGGGTAGAATATGAGATCGATGAAGACACTTTGGATCAACCGGTGCCTCCTATGATGTTGCAGACATTGGTAGAAAATGCCATCAAACATGGTATCGGAAAACAAAAAGATGGAGGATTGATTAAAGTGATTTCTGATTACAGAGATAATCATCATGAACTGATTATTCAAAATACCGGAAAGCTGAATACTACTACCAACTCGGATGGATTTGGTATTAACAGTACCAGAAATCGACTGAAGTTATTATTCGGCGGAAAAGCTAACTTTGAGATCAGGGATAATGGAGACAATATGGTAGAGGCGGTAGTTAAAATGCCTGTACAACCTGTTTATTCTTAATTCTATATAATAACCGATCTATGGCTATCAAAGCGATCATTATTGACGACGAAAGACTTGCACGTAATGAGTTGAAAAAATTATTGCAGGATCATTCAGATATAGAGGTCATTGAAGAAGCAGCAAATGTGGATGATGGGATTGAAAAAATTGAATCCCTCAATCCAGATCTTATCTTCCTTGATATTCAGATGCCTGGCAAAACAGGCTTCGATTTGTTGGCAGAAGTGGAAAAAGCGCCTAAAGTAATTTTTACCACTGCCTATGATGAGTATGCTATTAAAGCTTTTGAAGTAAATGCATTGGATTATTTGCTGAAACCTATCGAGCCAAAACGTTTGGCCGATGCCATTCAAAAACTACAAGCTGAGATCTTCAAAGAGTCAGCCGGATTAAATGGTATCAACAGAGGTCCGCTCACCGAACACGATCAGGTCTTTGTAAAAGATGGCGAACGTTGTTGGTTTGTGAAGTTGGGTGAAATCCGCTTGTTTGAAAGTGTGGGCAACTATGCCAAAGTCTTTTTTGGTACTAATAAACCATTGATTTTAAAATCACTGAATGCACTCGAAGAAAGATTAGATGATCGTATGTTCTTCCGTGCCAATCGTAAACATATCATCAACCTCCGCTGGATCGAAAAAATTGAACCTTACTTCAATGGTGGTCTACTTGTAGACCTCAAAGGAGGTGAAAAGATCGAAGTAAGCCGTAGACAGACAGTGAAGTTTAAGGAGATGATGAGTTTGTAGTGATTAGCTTATCGTTTATTGCTTATGGGTCATAATAGCTATTAACTTATATTTTATTACTTCCTTGCTTACATTTTAATTATTGGTAATGGTCATTTATGTAATAGCCATGAGCTATCTGCTATGACCTATAAGCCGTAAACCCCACCCCATGAAAAAAAATACCCTACTCCTTGTTGCGGTTCTATTACTGTCACTGAGCAGCTTTGCGCAGAAAATTGAAGATTTGATTACCGAAAAAGAGGTAGCCAGAATTGAGAAGATACTATCTTCCGATGAAATGGAAGGTCGCAGAACTTTTACGAAAGGAATTGATAAAGCTGCAGCATTTATTGCCGATGAGTTTAAAAAAACGGGATTGCAAACCTGGAATAACAGTGGTTCATACCTACAGCAATTTGCAATGGTGCGACCAAGGTTTATTAGTGTCACGGCAAGTATCGACGGTATAAATGTAGATAGCAGAGATGTAATTGTGATGACATGTCAACCTGAAATAAAAGTGACAGAGACATCGGGGTATGAAAAAATTACGATTGGTAAAGGCGCAAACTTACTAACTGAGGCCAGAAAACTGTTGACAGCCAATAAAAATTATTTCGTGTTAGTAGATACAAGTCATGCTCGTTTTATGTCAACCCTCACTAGAATGAAGAGCAATCTGTTTAAAACGGATAAGAGTATCATTTTTATGTTGGCTACTACTGATCCTAAGACTTATGTTGTAGAAAGTAAGCACGAGATTACAGAAATGCCTTTGGCGAATGTAGTAGGTGTATTGCCTGGCAAAAGTAAAAAAAATGAGTACGGAATCTTCTCCGGTCACTATGATCATTTAGGCATCATGGGTAAAGATAGAAATGGTAATGTTCAAACAGACTCCATTTTTAATGGCGCTAATGATGATGCTGCCGGTACAACAGCTATGATGGTACTGGCACAATATTTCAAAGCTATCAATAACAATGAACGTACATTGATCTTTGTTGCATTCACTGCAGAAGAAGTGGGTGGGTATGGCCCTACTTATTTTTCACGTCAATTTAATCCGGAGCAAGTGATGGCTATGTTCAATATTGAAATGATTGGTTCTGAAAGTAAATGGGGCAAGAATTCGGCTTTTATTACCGGGTATGAGAAAACCGATATGGGAAAAATGCTGCAAAGTAATTTAGCAGGCACAGATTTTACTTTTTATCCTGATCCTTACCCGGCACAACAACTTTTTTATCGTTCGGATAACGCAACACTTGCAAGACTCGGTGTTCCGGCGCATACTATCTCTACTACCAAAATTGATGTAGATCCTTACTATCATAAAGCCAGTGATGAATTTAGTACCATTGATATTGATAATATGACACGCATCATTCGTGCCATTGCTTTGAGCTCAAGAGGTATTGTGAGTGGCAAGGAAACACCCAGCAGGGTAAATACCAGTGATTTAAGATAATAAATATAAGTACAAACTGAATTAAAAAAAGCTATCAGATTTGATAGCTTTTTTAATTCAGTTTTTCTTCAACTCCAATACCTGAATTTTATTGCCTGTAGTAGATTTCCATTGTTGGTAGTTTCTTTTACTAGCAATAACGATCCATGTTTTAGAAAACTCAGTACTGTCACCCACCAGCGTTATCGCAGCATCTGATGCAGCCCATTTAAAAGGAAACAGATCCGTGTGGCTAGTTCCTAATACACTGTAATTAATATTCTTCTCACCCGAACCATTTTTGTAAAAAGTGATCGTACCAATATTACTCAATGAATATCCTTGTTCTGAAGGAGTGCTATTCTCAAATTTATTAATGGTCCAAGTTCCTACAATTTTATGGGAACAAGAGCTCATGCTAGCCATAATTACCATGATGAAAATGATTGATAATGTTTCTTTTTTCATACTTTTTCTTTTATGTCTTTCATTTAGTTTAACAAATAATATACTTATTTTGTTGATGATTAGATTTTTATGAATTAGTTCCGGCGATTCTTTCATGAACTGCTGCTTGGTGTACAACTCTTTGCGGAAAGGGTATTTCAATTCCTTCCTGATCAAAAGCGAGCTTAATTCTTTTCCTCAACTCTCCCGTCACATCCCACTTTTTATGCGCCGGTGTTTCACCAATAATTTTAATTTCAATAGCAGAGTCAGCAAAATTATCAACACGTAAAAATTGAGGAGCTTTTAAAATATGTTCCTTCCAGATGGGATCTTCGGCCATTTCATTACCAACTTTATTTACCACTGCTATTACATGATCTAATTTAGAGTGGTAAGCAATGCCAATATTTAAGTTGACCCTGGAAAAATACTTAGACAGATTAGATACTCTTTTAATTTCTCCATGCGGAACATGATGTACGTTTCCATCTAAATCTCGAAGCGTGGTTAAACGAAGGCTGATATCTTCTACCAATCCACTTGTGCCATCTAAATTTACAACATCTCCAATTCGGTACTGGTTCTCTAGAATGATAAAAAAACCTGAGATTAAATCTCGTATTAGGTATTGACCGCCAAAACCTAAAGCTAAACCCAAAATACCTGCCCCTGCTAAGATCGGGCCAATGGGTACACCTACTTCTTGGAGTATAATTAGTATCGCCATGGTTAAAATAAGAATTCTGGCTGCCCAACTAAATATTCTGGTTAAGGTATCTTTCCTTTTTTTTTCGGCTTCACTGTTTTTTTCGGCATCACTTACCATGCTAACCAATACGATGTTTCGAATCACTACATTGATGTATCGATACAGTATCCAGGTAAAAAACACCACCAATGCAATTCTAGTACCGTGTGTCAAAATCCATGGCCAAAATTTGTTTAACCATTCACTCAAATGTTGATTCATAACGTGATCATTGTTTATCCGATTGTATGTTCACATACAACCATAGGTTAGATAAATAATCACTCAGGGAAAGAAAATATGAAGCAAGTATATTAGTGTAAATACAAAAATACAAATTTTTTAAAAGCGGTGTATCAGAGTATCAAACGTACGCCGCCTAATTCTTCTACTCTGTAACTGAAAGTATCTCCCGGAGAACTGCTGAACATAAAATTTTTAGGAATCTTCAATTCTTAA
>JACVCQ010000002.1 GCA_016741945.1 Chitinophagaceae bacterium | reverse complement strand
GTGCTGATATCTTTCCTTCCGGTGATATTGCACTGATCAATAGTTTGAAATATATCAAGCAATTACCCTCTGATACGGATAAAACCTTTTTATTGAAAATAACTGAAACTTGGAAGCCTTACCGAACCATTGCTTCATTTATGTTATGGCATGCCTATATCTGTCGTAAAAATATAGTATTTGATTTAACGTAATAAACCGGAAGCCCAATCAATTGCATAACGAGATTTCAGATACTTAATACGAATAGAAACCATTTTTTCCGCTGTTTCTATTACTTTGTTTTCACGGGTATTTACCAAGAATAAGGAACTTTCGCCATTACGAAATCTTAGATATTCTGCATTTAATAAACTTTGAAAATTCTTATAAGCATTTTGAGCGATGAGTAATTGTTGTTCTAGCTGTATGGTTTCATTCAGATAAGTTCTTACTTTATTTTCAACCTCTCTTCTTTTCAAAGAAAGTTCGTAATTGGTTTCTTTGATCTTCAATACAGACTTTTTATAGTCGCCTCTTCCTTCTCTTAAAAAGATTGGGAATTTAACATCGATTCCCCAACGATAGTTGTTTTGAAACAGTGCACTATTCCACCCTTTGAAAACATTGTATCCACTATTGAGTAAATTGGCTTTTAAATTTATAGTGGGTAATAAGCTTTGTTGTTTGAGTCGTCTATCAACTTCCAGTGCATTCAATTTAAAATCATAGGATCTAATAGCAGGGTTGATGGTAAGTGCCTGTTGTAAAATTTCATTTTCTGCAGGAAGTTGTGCATACTGCATGAATTGTAAGGTATCCGGTGTAACCCTAGAGGGTAATAAATAAACGCGGTCTTGTTCAGCCCATAAGTAGTTAGACAGTTCAAGTGTGGTATTAGTTAAGCGTAACAGTGCTTCGTTTTGTACCAATTGAAATTGCTGTAATTGTGTTAAAGCCTCTATAGTGTCAATAGTAGCTCTATCACCATTTTCAAAAGCGATTTTTACCAAGCGAAAACGATCTTGAGCAATCCCTACAAATTTTGAGTAGATATTATATAACTGGTAAGAGCCTGCCCATTGCCAGTAAATTTGATATGCATCGAATAACAAATTATTGAGTGCATTCAATTGTTCTTGTTCACTTAACTCGCGATAAATACGTGCTTGTTGAAGCGTGGCTCTTCTTTTGTCTAATAATAAACCTTTTGCAACCGGCATTTCGATTCCGAGATAACTGGTTTGTCCGGCAGTGGTTTCTCTTGCTAAAAAATCACCGCCATTGTTTTCAAGACCTGCCTTAATATCAGCACCAATCCAAGTAGGTATTTTGACTTCGGGATTTGTATAGAAATAGTAATTCTTCCCATCAAATGTTTTTCTGCTGGCATCCATACCGATCAAAGGATCGAACCCACCTTTTGCATTTAATAAATCAGCTTCTGCTTTGCGAATACCAATCAGTGCCTGTTTAGCGATTGGATGATTACTGCGTACCAATTTGATAAATGCATCTGCATTCAATACCTGTGCGGTACTTTGAAATGTGAATATTAATCCTAAAATGAATACAATTCCTTTCATGAACATGCTTTATTTCGCTGACTCTTTATTCTTTGTTGTAGTGGTACTACTGGCTGGTTGATAGTATTCCGGCGGGAATCCATTGATATTTCGCCATAATTCATACCCTACAGAAACATCCTTTAGTAATGCAATGCCATTGGCTCCTCCACCTATTCTTAATTGCTTTGGCCATGCTTTGTCTGAGGGGTCTTCTGTTACTAATACCCTGAATTTACCGTTACTGCTCACTGAATTTTCAATAGCAGTAACCAAACCTCCAAACGTTCCATAGGAACTGGCAGGCCACCCACTAAAGACAATAGCTGGAAAGCCATCAAATACGAAACGTATTTTCTGACCTTTAGACAATAGCGGCATATCCATTGGTTCTACAAATAATTCTACTGCATATTGTATATTATCAGGCACAATTTCAACGATCATATCCCCTTCTTTCAAAATTTCTCCAATACCTGCTTTTCGTGCTTTTGTAATTTGTCCGCTTTGTGGTGCAGTAACATAATATAGTTGGTTCCGCATGTCATAGTTCGAATAAGCATTTTTCAGTTTGGCTACTTCTGCTTCACTAGAGGCCTTATCGGAAAGAGCACTGAAGCCATCACCTTTTGCTTTTGCAATTTTATCTGTGTAATCTTGTATGACTGTATTTTTCTCAATTTTGAGGGCTGTAAGCTCTTGTTTAGATTGTAGGTATTTATTTTCTGCACCGATTCTTTTAGCGGTGGCATTCTGAAAAGCGATTTTTCTTCTTTCAAAATCAACCAATGAAATAACACCACTATCTAACATGGCTTTGGCAGCATCAATTTGTCTTTTGGCAACCGCCAATTCATTTTGTACTGCACTCAAATCCATGCTATCACTTTCTACTTTGAGTTGTTGTTGTTTGAGTTTGATATCAATTTGTGAAAGCTTCAAATCTCTGCCTTCTTCTAAAGCCACTACTTGCTGTGATGCCGTGAGTGCTTTATTTTGATAACCTTCTGCAGCGTTTTGCTTGGCATTGATTTGTAATCCCGTTCTTTCTAGTAAAGCCGGATCAAAATATTCTACTTTTATCTCACCTAATTGAAGAATCGTATCGCCTTTTTTTACAAAGTCACCTTCTTTTACATACCAGTTTTCTACACGACCCCCAATGATAGAATTTAATTGTTGCGGTCTTTGTTCTTGTCTGAGTGTTGTAATCAATCCTCGGGCACGTATATTTTGTGTCCATGGAAGAAACATGACCAAAACAACCATTATCAATGACCCCCATAACCATTTGCGTACCCTGCTTGTACGGTCAATATGATAAATATTACGAAATGAAGGGAGTTCGTTTTTTTCGAGTTCTTTTTCAGGTTCACATGTCAGGTATTTACTCATACGATTATGCATTAAGTTGTTTAGATACTGCATCCCAACTACCAAAGGATTCAGCTATTCCACGATTCAGATAAAGTACTTTATCACAATTCTTGGCTACTTCAATATCTGTAGAAGTGATGATTATTGTTGATTCTCTGTCATTTTTTAAGAATGACAATACTTCTTGTTTATTCTTCTCTTCCAAACCATGAAAAGGATCTTCCAGCAACACCAATTTTCTGTGCCCAACCAACGCACGGGCTAATAAAATACCTTGCCTGATTTTCATGGGTAATCTTTTTCCGGTTGGATCCAATGGTGTATCAAGTCCATCGGGTAATGATTCCAGAAAATCAGTAAGACCGCATAACTTTAAAGTGTCTGTGATTTCAGCAACAGAAATATCCTTATTACCCATGGTGATATTTTCCCATAAAGTACCCAAGAAGATATCTTGTTGACTCAATAAAATACCGGTAGATGCTCTCAATGATCCAACGTTGTAGTTGCCAATTGGAATATCATTAATAAGTACACTTCCTTCAAAATTTCTGAAAGCACCGGTCAATAATCGAAGGGCAGTAGATTTTCCTGATCCCGAATTACCCATGATGCATAATTTTTCTCCTGGATTCAATAAAAAACTTACGTTTTGTAAAACGTTCCCACCTTCAGGATAATGAAAACTTACATTTGAAAAGCGCACACGAATGGCATCTCCGGTTTTACTAATAAGTTCTGTACCTGATTTTTCGGTTTCAGCACCTGTTACTTTATCCATCTTTTCAATAGATGTAAAAGCATCATATACATTATCTAGGTTAATGATCAGTTTTTCGATCGAGTTCATGACTGTTATGATCACAATATCTGCGGCAATGAATTGGCCAATATTAATTTGTTGATCCACTAATAATACTACCCCTACAATAAGCATGGCTGCTATAATCACAACTTTGAATCCTATCAGACTCCAGAATTGTGCTAGTAGAATATTGAAGTAAGTTGTTCTTGAATTTAAATAATTGGTAACCAGTATATCCGTTTTTTCAACATTAAGCGATGTACCTCGGGAATATTTAAATGATTTGATTGATCTGGAAATTTCTTCCAGCCAGGAAGCAGTCTTGTATTTATAATCACTGGCTTGCATACTGGCCGAGAAACCATTAGGGAGGGTGTTACGTAAAATAATATACAGCAGCAGCAACAGAACAGAACCAAAGGCAATGAATACCGGGTGATAAAATGAAAGCAGCATAATACCAAATACGATCTGTATAAGTGCGGTAGGTATGTCTAACAGGATTTTTTCAATACCTTTTTGTAGGGATACGGTATCAAAAAAACGGTTTACCAGTTCTGGTAGATAATAGTTATCGAGTTTTTCGATATCGAGTTTGGGAATACGGTCTGCAAATTCAAAGGAATAGCGTGTAAATATCTTTTGTTTGATCTTTTCGATAATCTGCATTTGTCTAACCTGCAGCAAGCCATAAAGAAAAACCCCTGTTACTACTAAAATAATTAATACTACAATAGATGTAGAAATCGATCCGGCCATTACAAAACTAATAATGGTTTGTATTCCTAAGGGTAATGATAACTGTACCAATCCCGCAAGGATGGCGAATGCGTATATGGCAGAAACGTCCTTTCTGTCCAGATTCAATAATGCAAAAAATTTCCGTGCTGCACCCGCTGGTGAGCTATTTGCCTCTTTGGCCATAATGATTGTTTGTCAAAGAAAGTTATGAATAAATTAGCCCGTTCTATAACAGAACTTTAAGCGTATTGTTCTCTTACCGCTTGATCAATAAGGTCTTTAACGCATATTTAAGAACTCAAAAATGGGGAACAGCATCGCTGAGACACTATTCCTTCCCTAACTTAAAGGTCATCATACTCATACAAATGATCGATATTGGTATTAGCCGGCATTTCAAATACGGGTTTGATCAAACCATCTTTTAAGCCATATACCCATCCATGTAAATGGGGTCTTTGCTCATTTTTCCAGGCTCTTTGGATGATGGAAGTTTTTGCTAAGTGAATAACCTGCTCCTGCACATTCAGTTCAACTAGGCGATCAAATTTTTGCTGGTCGTCTTGCATACTATTTAATTCGTCTCTATGCATCCGGTATACATCTTTGATATTACGCAACCACATATTCAGTACTTGCTTATAATCGTGGTTGGTCATCGCCGCTTTAACACCACCGCAACCATAGTGACCACAAACAATTACATGTTTTACTTTTAAATGTGTTACAGCGTAATCTAAAACGCTTAATAGGTTTACATCCGTATGTACCACCATATTCGCGATATTGCGGTGTACAAATATTTCACCGGGTTGTGTATTGGTGATTTCATTAGCGGGTACACGACTATCGCTACATCCGATCCACAGAAAATCGGGTTTTTGTATATCGGCAAGGCGACTGAAATATTCAGGATCATCCTGCACTTTTTCAGTTGCCCATGCTTTGTTTTCTAAGAGTAACTTTTCATAGATTTTCATTCTTCAGTAATTTGTGGGATGGAAAAGATATTTTTATTGGATTTGCTCTGACCTGTTTTCACCTCAACCCTAATTTTCTTTAGGTGAGCATGACATAAGAAATTATTGACTTCTTCAATCACATCTTTGTCAATGAAATCAGCTCTTTCTGCATCAATGATTACATAGGAATTATGAGGTACTTCCTCCAGCTTTTTCTTCACAATAGGTTTATTCAGAAAAGAGACATCTTTTCTAAAGCGAATGAGGTAGTTGTTATCATCATTTACCACCATCACAGCTGATCTGAAATTACTTCTGATCAGGAAGAATAATGCTACACCGATTCCTATCAAAATACCAATCAGTAGATCTGTCAATAAAATAGCTGCAATGGTAGCTACAAAAGGAACAAATTGATTCCATCCTTTTATATAGAACTCTTTAAACAGAGAAACCTTAGCGAGTTTGTATCCTGTAAAGATTAAAACGGCTGCCAGTGCACATAATGGGATCTTATTCAAAATAGTAGGTACAAACATCACACAAAGCAACATCATGGATCCATGTAAGATGGTAGACATTTTTGATTTAGCCCCTGCGGAAATATTAGCAGAGGTTCTTACCACAACAGAAGTAAGCGGTAAACCTCCAATCATTCCTGACACCATATTACCTACACCTTGTGCTTTTAGTTCTCGGTTTGTTGGTGTAACTCTTTTTAATGGGTCTAGTTTATCTGCCGCTTCAATACCCAGTAAAGTTTCCAGACTGGCAACAATTGCTAATGTGATTCCGGATATCCATACATCCGGATTTTTCAAAAACTGAATATCCGGAAAAGTAAAAAATGAAAAAAATGATCCAACGTTTTCAGCAACCGGTAAAGTAACCAAGTGTTTTTGTTCCAGCGCATAACTACTGCCGGATAAACGCAGGTATTCATTCAATATTGTTCCCACCAATACTACGATCAAAGCACCCGGAAAAAGTTTTAAAGATTTTTTTGTTTTGATGAATTTACTTTCCCAAAACATCAGTAGTAAGATCGATACTACTCCAATCACCAAAGCGGTAGGGGTAATATATTTTACTGCTTCGAACATGGCAGTAAAAGTATTTTGATCATTGGTCTGAATAAATGATTCATCTCCTTCAAAATCTGTATCATAGCCGATGAGATGAGGGAATTGTTTGAGAATCAGTATCAGACCAATAGCAGCCAACATTCCTTTGATTACAGCATTGGGCACATAATCGCCAATAACACCTGCTTTCAGAAATCCTAAGATAATTTGTAATAAACCTCCAATAACAACGGCTAATAAAAATGCCTCGTAAACCTGAAGTTTAGTAATGGCTGTTGCAACTATAACTGTGAGTCCGGCCGCCGGACCGCTCACGCTTAGTTGCGATCCGCTCAACAACCCAATAACGATACCGCCAACTACGCCAGCTATGATTCCGGAAAAAAGGGGGGCTCCGGAACCCAGTGCGATACCTAAGCATAACGGTAATGCTACTAGTAGTACAACAATGGATGCAGATGCATCAGCACCTGCATACTTTAAATATTTCTTCATGCAATGATTGAATTAAGGAGGAGGTTTAAGTTACTAATCTTAATGGATAAGATTAGCAATTAGGTGGAGGAACATGAATTTCGTTCGTATGATTCTGTGGAATCACATCAGATGTGATGGGACGTACTAAATTCGAACAATTATTGATGTATAGAATCCCAACTTCTGGAGTAGAGATAAAATCGCTTTTTGATTCAGATTGTTTACTGTTCTCCGGGTTATGGTCTAAGCTATGCGGAATTTCTTCTGTGAACTGATTGGAGTATAGCATTTTTCCCATTTGTTGAACGGGAATAATCTGTACTGCCAAAACAAGTATCAGAAAAATATTTATAATTCGCTTAGCCATAGGGAGTTGCAAATGTAACAGGCGATCACGCAAATTACAAGCTTAAACATTTGTTTAACAAAAAAATAAGCAAGGGTAAATTAATCTAAGATACTGAAAATCAGTCGATTAAATTTCTAGATGATCACTGTTTCGGTGAGAAGTCTATATAAATAGGGGAATAAAGCTGCTATTTTGGCGAATAGCAGCTTACTCGGATATCATCAGTAATAGGTATCAGATGTTTAAGCCGCCACAAGCACTCAGTACCTGACCTGTAATATAAGCGCTCATATCACTCGCTAAAAACAAAGTAGTATTGGCAATTTCTTCGGCTTTCCCAAACCTGCCCAATGGAATTTTCTTTAAAAACTCAGCTGCTCCATCACCATCTTTCAGGTAATGGGTCATATCTGTTTCGATGAATCCGGGTGCAATGGCGTTGCAGCGGATATTTCTACTGCCTAGTTCGTGAGCAACAGATTTTGTAAAACCGATGATACCTGCTTTACTGGCAGCATAACTGCTTTGTCCGGCATTGCCTCTGATACCAATGATAGAGCTCATGTTTATGATACTACCGGTTTTGGCTTTCATCATCGGACGAATTACCTGTTTGGTCATATTAAAGACACTTTTCAGGTTAATATCCATCACATCATCCCACTGTTCCGCTGTCATACGAAGCAAGAGGTTGTCTTTAGAGATACCGGCATTGTTCACGCATACATCAACGGTACCAAACTCTTTAATGACTTCGTTTACAAAGCTTTCGCATTCGGCGAATTCTCCTGCATTGCTTTTCCATGCTTTGGCATTCACACCTAAGGCTTTTAGTTCTGCTTCCAGAGTAGCAGCTTTTTCAGCGCTACTGTCGCTAACATAGGTAAATGCAATATGACTGCCATGTTCAGCAAGCTTCAATGCAATGGCTGCACCAATTCCGCGAGCAGCACCGGTAACAATCGATACTTTTCCTTCAAGTAGTTTCATAATTAATGTATTTGATAAAATACTGCCACAAATAAAGTGAATTTATACAAGCTATAGACTATGAACCCATGGAAGTAGATAAAAACAAGTGATGCTACTATTCTATAGATTCTTTTAAATCCATAAAATCGCTTCATTGCTAATGCTGTGAATAAGGCAGTAAAAGCCTGACCAACGAATGTATACTTAGCATCAGTAACCCAAGCAACTGAAAAATGAAATATTTTTGCTGCCAGAAAAATTAGTAAGATTAAAATGGGTAGTAAAAAGAAATTCGCGATTAGAAAAAAGCTATTTATCTCTGCAGATATTACCATTTGATCAAAGAAATATTTTCTTTTAAAAAACGTCAAAGCCCACAAGATAAGAGCACTGCAGGGAACAATGAGTAAAAGTAAAAGCTTTGATAATTTTTCACTTTTTGCTGCAAATTTTTCCTCCAACATAGCATATGTTTTATCCGGATGTCGCTGAAGATAATTTTCCACTTTTTGGGTTGCAAATTCACCATATCTATTTTGGTCCATATGATTCTTCAATGGCATATTCAAACCAGAAGCAAGCGGAAATAACAGATATAACACCACTAACAATAGAAATAGCGACAAGGGCTTGAAGTATCTTTTCCTGATGCCACCGCAATAGTCAGTAGACAATTGCCCGGGTGTTTTAAAAATTGTTTTTAGTGTAGTAAAAAAGGATCCTTCGAGATGGGTAATGAAATGAAAAGCATCTTCAAAAAGAAGAGAAATCTTTTTATCAGTTTCCTTGTATACTTTTTCTCCGCATTGGTTACAGTATTTGCCACTGAAATAATTATTACAGTTCTTGCATACGATAGTTGTATCCTTCGGTGGGGTAGGTTGTTGGCTATCCATACTGCTGCATCAGTATTTTTATTTCATCAATGTATTTTCTGTCATTACTTAAGCGAGGTACTTTGTGTTGTCCACCCAGCTTTCCTTTACTTTTAAGCCATTGGTGAAATAACCCTTTTGGGACTGCATGTACATGCGGGAGTGTTAAAGCCATATCCTTATATCGCTTTGCTTCATAATCACTATTCAATGTTTTCAATGCGCAATCTAATTCATAGGCAAACTGATCAGTAGATGCAGGGTTTTGTTCAAATTCAATCAACCATTCATGGGCCCCTTTACTGTGGTCGCCAAAGTATATCGGTGCAGCGGTATAATCTTTTACGGAAAGCCCGGTTTTTTCGCAGGCCATTGCAATCGCTTTATCGCTGTTATCAGCGATCACTTCTTCACCAAATGCATTGATATATTGTTTTAGTCTGCCACTTACTTTTATTCTGAAAGGAGATAAAGAAGTAAACTGTATGGTATCGCCTACTAAATAACGCCAGAGACCTCCGTTCGTGCTGATTACAAGAGCGTAATTTTTACCAATTTCAACTTTATTGAGACCAATGGTAACAGGATCTTTTTTGCCATATTCCTCTACAGGCATGAATTCATAAAAAATACCATGATCTAGAAATATTAACATGCCTTCTTCATTGGGATCATCTTGTGCGGCAAAAAAACCTTCACTGGCATTATACATTTCCAGGTAAGTACAACCTTCACCAATAAATCTTTCGAATTGTTCACGATAAGGAGTAAATGAAACGCCGCCGTGGATATAAAGCTCTAGTCCTGGCCAAACCTCTTTCAGGCTTTGTTTACCCGTAATCTCTAATATTCTCTTGATCAATACCAATGTCCAAGTAGGTACCCCTGAAATGGAGGTAACGGGTTCTGGAATGGTGGACTGTGCTAGTTTTTCAATTTTCTCTTCCCATTCATCCATTAGGGCAATGGATAATTCCGGTGTTCTGATCCAATTTGCCCAGATGGGTGTGTTTTGTAAAAGTACAGCGCTCAGGTCACCGTAATTTACTTCTTCATTCACTTTGCTAATCTGATGACTGCCGCCGATAACCAGTCCCTTTCCTGTTAATAAATCACTTTCATTGCGTTGATGATAATACAATGTCAGTACATCTTTGGCGCCCTGATAATGGCAGTCTTCTAAGCTTTCTTGTGTGATGGGAATGAATTTACTTTTATCGCTGGTAGTACCACTACTTTTAGCAAACCAGTTTACAGGGGTATTCCATAAAAGATTCTGTTCACCTTGCATTAATCTTTCGATATAGGGTTTTAGATCATCATATTCATGGATAGGTACTGCGGCTTTGAATTTTCTGATATTAAATAAAGAAGAGAATCCATATTTCCTGCCAATCTCTGTGTATTGTCCATGTGTAACAAGGTCTTGTAGCACTTCCCGTTGTGCTGCAATAGGTTCATTCACCCATTGTTCAATGCGCCAATGCCTGAAGCGAGCCAAACGGGATATTGCGGGACTGAGCAGTTTCATGGTTGATATCAGCAAAATAAGGAATACCCGTGAAAAACGCTAATATGAAATCTTGGGTCAATATCACTATTCCGAAGGAGCGGTATGTGTTTTGCCCATTTCAATGATCCAGTCTTTTCTGCGTAGTTCAAAATTGGTTCCTAGATAAAGACGTCTTACCTGCTCATCATCGGCTAATTGCTCTGCAGAACCGTGTTTAAAAATTTTACCTTCTATCAAAAGATACGCTCGATCGCAAATTGAGAGGGTTTCATTTACATTGTGGTCTGTGATTAAAATACCAATATTTTTATATTTCAATCGGGCCACTACACCTTGTATATCTTCAACTGCAATAGGGTCAACACCTGCAAAAGGTTCATCTAATAAGATAAATTTAGGGTCTACTGCCAATGCCCGGGCTATTTCTGTTCTTCTTCGCTCCCCACCACTTAAACTGTCGCCATTGTTTTTTCTCACGTGATGCAGGTTGAATTCATCTAATAACTGCTCCAGCTTATTTAAGCGTTCTTGTTTGGTTAATTTGGTCATTTCCAGTACAGATAAAATATTATCTTCTACACTCAGGCTTCTAAATACACTAGCTTCTTGAGGCAAGTAACCAATACCCATTTGGGCTCTTTTGTACATAGGTAATCGTGTAATATCAATATCATTCAGGAAAACACTTCCTTCATCAGGTTTAATCAGTCCAACTACCATATAAAAAGTGGTGGTTTTACCTGCTCCATTGGGTCCGAGTAGTCCTACGATTTCTCCTTGTCGAACTTCAATGCTGACATTGTTTACAACAGTTCTTCCTTTGTAGCTCTTGAGTAGATCTTTGGCATATATGGTAATATTCAAGCGAGATGATTTTTTACAAAATTAATGTATATGTTTTGTACGTAGTAAAGCATATCCTGGATTAACAGATGTTTTTGTAACGGATACAAGGCTGTATATTGCAGCCATTTAGCATCAATCATGAAAATCACTGACCATATTCAACAGGCAAAAGATACTTTGATCTCTTTTGAAGTACTGCCCCCCTTAAAGGGTAAAACCATTGTATCACTTTATGATCATCTGGATCCTTTAATGGAATTTAAACCTTCCTGGATCAATGTTACCTATCATCGTAGTGAAACCATGTTCAAGAAAAAGGGTGACGGTACGTTTGAGAAAGTAGAAGTTCGTAAGCGTCCGGGTACGGTAGGTATTTGTGCAGCTATTATGAACCATTATCAGGTTGATGCAGTACCCCATATCATTTGTGGAGGTTTTACCAAACGAGAAACTGAAGATGCATTGATTGATCTTGATTTTTTAGGTATTGATAATGTATTGGCACTGAGAGGGGATGCTGCTAAAAATGAAGCATCTTTTGAACCGGAACCGGGAGGTAATCATTATGCGATTGATTTATTGCAACAGATCAATAACATGAACAATGGTATTTATTTGGATGATGATATTAAAAATGGCGGGAAAACCAAATTCTGTATTGGTGTGGCCGGTTATCCTGAAAAACATTTTGAAGCACCAAATTTGGATATTGACTTGCAAAAATTAAAGGAAAAAGTAGATGCGGGAGCTGAATATATCATGACGCAAATGTTTTTCGATAACCAGAAATTCATCGAGTTTGTAAAATCCTGTAAGGCAATCGGAATCAATGTTCCGATCATTCCTGGGTTAAAACCATTAACGAATAAAAAGCAGTTATCAGTTCTGCCCAGAATCTTTCATGTGGATATTCCTTCTGATCTTTCTAATGACATTATGAAATGTAAAACAGATGCAGAGTGTGAGCAGGTAGGAACAGAATGGCTAATTCAACAAAGCAAGGAACTAAAAGCATTCGGTGTTCCGGTATTGCACTACTATACTTTAGGCAAACCAAAAGTAATCTGGAATGTGGTAAAAGAGTTGGTATAAAAAAGAGCCTGTATCATACTTTTGATACAGGCTCTTTTTTTAAAACGACTCTTTGGGGCTTTATTTTACTTGTAAAGCTACCTCTGTCTTTTACTATGTACTATAGACCTTGAGCTATCAAACAAATCTTAAGGAACTTATTTTATCGTTAAGCCAGCTTGTTTTATAATTCTACATCAACTGTAGCATGAATATCGAAAACTTCTTTTTGGTTGGAGTGAATTTTAGTTTTCAACTCCGCAAGTGTTAGCTGTAACTGTTTGATCTTTTTTTCAGAATGTTTGATGTCTTCTTCATTCATCTCTGTACTCCTGATCTTTTTCTCATGAAACTCAATCTTAGCGCTATAAAGAGCAGTTAAGATATGTACAGCTTCATTTTTTGTGAAACGACCATTTATTAATTGTTGTTGCATATACATGGTTTTGATGTGGGTTATTGTCCTTGTGCAGCGGTATATCCTGCAACACCATCGAATTCATATAAATTCTCTGTTTTGATGATCTCAAGGTTTGACTCGTGAATGCTTTTCATCAACATAAGTACATCAGTATAGTTGATTTCACCAACCTTATTGGGCTTGAATCTGCAACGCCAGTGATCTGTACAGAAGGTTTCCGGGAACCCATCAGGCCATACTTTGGTGCCTCTGTTGGTGATCATGCTAAGTGTTAACTCAATGCTGTTTGATGCCTGTAAAAGCTGGGCAAGTAATTCCGGATTTCTTTGTTTGGAGCAAATAAATACGTCAATACCCACTAATTTCTTTTTAGCTTCTTGTTGTGGTTTTAACGTGATTTTGAAGTTGGCAGATTGATTAGAATAGCTGATGGGCTGTAACTGTTGCGGTTGTTGACCCAGTCGTTCAATGACTGCGTCTGCAAACTCTTTTGTACCCAATCTGGCTTTTGAAATATTTTCCTTGAAAATATCATACGTGTGCATACCGTCTTCTAAAGTACATAACCATGCATTTTGAATTTTTTCTGCAATATCCTGCTGACCAATATGTACCAGCATTTGGATGGCACCTAATAAAAGACCAGAAGGATTAGCTTTATTCATCCCTGCAATCCGGGGGGCTGATCCATGAATGGCTTCGAACATGGCAAATCCGTCTCCAATATTCGCACTACCCGCTAATCCTACAGAACCCGTTATTTGTGCTGCAACATCACTCAGGATATCTCCATATAAATTAGGCATTACAATAACATCAAATTTTTCAGGAGTATCTGCAAGTTTAGCGGCACCAATATCTACGATCCAGTGTTCTTTTTCAATATCAGGGTATTCGACACCAATCTCATCGAATACTTTATGAAAAAGTCCATCTGTCATTTTCATGATATTGTCTTTCGTAAAGCAGGTCACTTTTTTTCTGTTATATACTTTAGCATATTCAAAAGCATAACGAATGATTTTTTCTGTACCCGGACGAGATATTAATTTGAGACATTGATATACTTCATCGGTTTGTTGGTGTTCAATACCTGCGTATAAATCTTCTTCATTTTCCCGGATGATCACAACATCCATTTGTGGATGTTTGGTATCAACGAACGGATGATAAGAAACACAGGGTCGAACATTTGCGAATAGCCCCAATACCTTTCTGGTTGTTACATTAAGGCTTTTGAATCCTCCGCCTTGAGGAGTAGTAATGGGTGCTTTGAGGAATACTCTTGTTTTTCTAAGGCTCTCCCATGCTTCGGGTAAAATACCTGCTGAATGTCCTTGCTGATAAATTTTCTCTCCGATTTCAATCTCTTCTATTTCCAGATCAGCACCGGCAGCTACTAAGATTCGAAGCGTTGCATCCATGATTTCCGGACCGATCCCATCACCTCTGGCAATAGTGATCTGTGTTGGTTTTCTCGTATTCATGCTGCAAAAATGAAGGAATCATTCAATATAATTTTATTTATGTTTTTTATAGTTTCAATAAATAAAATTTATGATTACCCTCAAATTCAATCTACCATCTATTAGCCTATATCTTTGTATTTCATCTATTCGCTCTTGAAATAGTTACTTCTGGTTTGATTTTGTAACAATCAAATCATCAAATTGCTCCAAACTCAATTGTTTGGCAATAATCCTTTTGTCTTTATCAAGTAAGTACAAAGTAGGTGTTTTGAAAATATCATATAGCTGTCTGTAGTTTGGTACTCCTGCCCGCTCTTCGGCATCTTTTGCCGCTTTGGTTTGATAAGCATGTGTCCAGCCGGATAATTTTTTTTCAGCAATAAATTTTTTCCAAGCCGGCACTTCATTTTCATAGATGTTAACACCATAAATGCTTACACCTAATGCCTTCCACTTACTCCTATAGAAAGAATCCAGTCTTGGCATTTCTTCTTTACAATGTCCACAATTGGGATCCCAAAAAGCAACAACAGTAAATTCTGATTTCAGGCTGTATAATGGTATCATCTTTCCGGTAGTATCTGTTAAGTTTAATACCGGTGCAGGTTTACCCAATTGATTGGCCATAAGACTATAGGCTCTTTCTGTTACTGTTTTTCTTGATGAGGGATTTAAAATCATGGTATCCCCTTTCGCGTAAAAATTTTCAAATAGATAAACAAATACTTTATCCTGTCCCATGAATTCTGGATTCATGTATTTATTAGTAAACTTGGTCAATAAATAAGGATAAATCTCTTTACCTGTTCTTGCAGATAATAAAATATATTTTACCTCTTCAATAATTGAATCGGGCTCGGGAGACACATAATACCTGAAATAATCATCGAGCTTAGGTTCAAAGAATGGCGTTCGCAAAAGTCGATCATCATTAAAAGCAACATCATCCCAAAAATGCTCCTTTACATATCGGAAAGGATAAGCAGAATCAGGTTTCCCATTTATAACAGGAATAGTAGGGGTTTCAGGTGTTTTCATGGTATTGAAAAACATAGCCAATAATGAATTGGGATGCTGCTGAATAATATTCATCCGGTACTGCTGTACTTCTTTATCCAAAGCGGTCAACGAATTGTATAAACGAGTAGAATCTGTTTTATTGGTAACTGCTTTATATGCTTCACTCAGTTGCTGCCTCAATTGTCCTTTTTCAATGGAGTAAGCAGTATAACTTTTAAAAAGATCATTGTCTGCTGAACCGATGATTTCTGCCTTATCTTTTTGCGAAGTATCTCCTTTGATAGAGAACTGCTGAACATCATCCATTAATAATTCAAACTGAATAGTCATTTGAGGTGATACAACAAAGTAAATCCCTCCAGGGAGTTTTTTATCGCCTTTAAATATACCCTGACTCTTATCATTGAGCATAGTTGAATCAACCAGTGTTCTTCCGGTACCCAAGTAGCTGCCCAAGTATACCTTACAATTTTTTAAAGGGGTAAGCGTAATAGGAATGTTTCGTCCTGTTATAGGTTTTGCAACAGGCTTGGTGGCCGTCTTTGTTTGTGCCACAGATACAAAACAAGAAAGGATCCAGCAGGAAAACAATACATATTTTTTCATAATCCAAAATTCGGGAACAAGTTAGTTAAATACTAAAAGCGATGAAGCCTTTTAACAAACATACCCTAGTCCTGACGTTTTGCACATCCAGTTCCAATCAATTTCTCTGGAAGAGAATGGTCTCGCCGATCATGGTTACCTTTGCACGGTGAGAAAACAAAAGAAAAGAATCATTCTGGAGAATATCTTGGTAGAAGATTATGCCGCGGAAGGTCGCTCCTTGGCGAGGGTGGATGGGAAAGTAGTGTTTATTGAAGGTGCTGTGCCCGGTGATGTAGTGGATGTACAGCTGACCAAAAACGAAGGCGTCTGGGCTGAAGGGCATACGCTTTCCATTAAAAGTTTTTCACCTGATCGGGTAGAACCTTTTTGCAGTCATTTTGGTGTCTGCGGTGGTTGTCAGTGGCAAATGCTGCCCTATGAACAGCAACTGAAATACAAACAAAAACAAGTCACCGATCATCTCACCAGAATTGGGCGTATCCAATTGCCGGAAATAATGCCTATTGTGGGGGCTGATGATACCAGGTATTATCGGAATAAAATGGAGTACACTTTTGCCACAAGGAAATACATACCCTCCGAAGAATTCCGTAAGCTCAAGGCAGAAGGCATTGATCCGGATGCATTACCCGGTGCTGCAGGATTTCATGCGCGCGGTTTTTTTGATAAGGTCGTAGAAATTGACACCTGTCATCTTCAAGAAGAGCCCACCAATTTGATCAGAAAATTTGTAGCAGCCTATGCCATCAAAAAAGCTATTCCGTTTTATAATATCAAAGAACATCAGGGTTGGCTACGTAACATGTTTGTACGTAATACCAGTACCCGTGAATTGATGGTGAATATCATTTTTGGTTATGAAGATGTTGTATTGAGAGAAGACTTGTTGAATCAACTGTTAATAGCATTTCCCCAGATCACAACATTATTATACACCATCAATACAAAAAAGAACGATAGTCTTTTTGACCTTCACCCACAGGTCTATACCGGTAAAGGATATATCATTGAAACGTTAGAAGACTTTCAGTTTAAGATCAGTCCCAAATCATTTTTTCAGACCAATACCCGGCAGGCGGAAAAACTATACCGGGTTACCCGAGATTTTGCGGAACTGAACGGTTCGCAAACTGTTTATGACCTTTATTGTGGAACAGGCAGTATTGGTATTTTTGTGAGTAAACAGGCGGCAAAAGTGGTAGGTGTAGAAGTGGTGTCAGATGCAATTGAAGATGCTAAAGAAAATGCTGCTTTGAACAAACTTGAGCATACGTCGTTTTTTGCAGGAGATGTGATTGATATTTGTGATGATGTTTTTTTTGCTAAACATGGTAGGCCGGATGTGGTTATTACAGACCCTCCCAGAGCCGGAATGCATGAGAAGCTGGTTAGAAAATTACTGGATATTGCAGCGCCGTTAATGGTGTATGTAAGTTGTAACCCGGCTACACAGGCAAGAGACCTGGCTTTATTGGATGAAAAATATGTGGTAACAAAAATTCAGCCGGTTGATATGTTTCCACATACCTTGCATATCGAAAACGTAGTTCAACTAACATTGAGAAAAGAAGCATAAACTAATCACAATAAATACGCGGAAGCGTTGGATGCATGACAGAATTTAGACCCAGTAGATTTGAGATATTACCGATAATAGTCAAGAACTTGCTGATCATCAATGGCTTGTTCTATCTGGCACAGGTTACTTTTTCAAAAGGTGCTGTTCCGATGTTTTCCTTTGAAGATACATTGGCTTTACATGCTTGGCAGAGCGATCTTTTCAAGCCATGGCAGTTGATTACACACATGTTTTTACATGGTGATTTCTATCATATTTTGGGGAATATGTTCGCATTGTGGATGTTTGGATCTATTCTTGAAAATGTTTGGGGAGCGAAAAGATTCCTTACATTTTACCTGATTTGTGGACTTGGTGCTGCGCTGATACACTTGTTGTTTCTCTCCTATGAGTTAACGCCCATCATGAAGGATTATGCTCTGGTTTTGCAACAGCAAAATGATCCGTTTGCTTTTGTAGATGCCATGATAAGCTTTGGACGCAAGTACAATATGGGTTTTAATGAAGAAGCGTTGGTTTTTTTGAAAGCAGATCCGGCCAATACCCTCATGACAGATAAGGTTTTGGAAGCAGTAACTACTTATTACAATAACAGGATTAATACGGCTACCTTAGGGGCCAGTGGTGCTGTATTTGGTATTCTGGCAGCCTTTGTCTACCTGTTTCCCAACACATATATTTATTTGTACTTTTTGGTGCCGGTAAAAGCCAAATGGTTAGGGTTACTGTATTTTTCGTATGAACTGTTCTTTGCCCTGCAAAACTCCGCCGGAGATAACGTAGCGCGCTGGGCGCATATTGGGGGAGCCATTGTAGGCTTATTGATCGTTATCACCTGGAACAAAACCAACAAAAAAACGTTGTATTAACAGTACCAAAGAATCGTGCGTATGGAAACCAGACCGTATAAATCAAATAAAAAGATCTTATTAGGACAGGATAACAATGCCCTGGTATTCCTATTTGCTGTAAATGCTTTGATGTTTGTGATCGTGAATTTTATTAAGATCGTTTATTATCTATCTGAAATTCCCGATGAATTTTTCTATCGTCAGGTATTAAATTGGCTGAGTTTACCACCACAAGCAGATATGTTGCTTACCCGCCCATGGACCTTTGTCAGTACCATGATTACGCACCATAGTATCTGGCAACTTATTAGCAGTATGTTATGGTTATGGTGTTTTGGTTTTATATTACAAGATTTGGCAGGCAACAATAAGCTGATCCCTATTTATATCTACGGAGGCATTAGCGGGAGTATATTTTTTGTATTGATGAATAATATGGTTCCGGTATTGGCGAACCAAGTAGGAACCGCAGCCCCCTTATTAGGAGCCGGTTCTGCAGTGATGGCGATAGCCGTGGCTACTACAACATTGGCACCTGATTATCGTATTTTTCCTTTAATCAATGGGGGTATTCCACTTTGGGTGATTACCTTAATTTTTGTGGCGATCGACTTTGCAACACTCGCCGGTAGCAATGCGGGTATCGGTGCCGGACATTTGGCTGCAGGTGTGATCGGATATTTGTTTATTCGCCAATTGAGAAGAGGAAATGACTGGGGAGCATGGATGAATCGATTCGCACAATGGTTAGACGACTTATTCAGCCCCGAAAAAAAGCATCGTCAAAAAAATAGTAGTGAACGTCATTTCTATAAAGCAGACGCAAAACCTTTTGAAAAAAAACCCAATCTCACACAGCAACGTTTAGATGAGATTCTTGATAAGATTAACCAACAGGGATATCAGTTCCTCACTGATGAAGAAAAAGAGTTCCTAAAAAAAGCCAGCAAAGAAGATCTCTAATCTTTTGATGGAATTTTTTCAGTGTCTTTCTTGTCTTCAGTGGTATTTTACATATCAGCACGTCTTTTTTATCAGTATTTTAGCTCATGGCCAAGAGCATTTTCAGACGTGTTACTAAAACTGTATTTCTGATACTGAATTTGGTGATCGTTGTTTTATGGCTAATCTCTTGTCTTACCCCTTTCCTGAATACTGCTACCTGGTGGATGATTGGTTTTGTAGGGTTGATGGTTCCATATTTAATTCTTGGCCTGATCATCTTTCTTGTTTTCTGGTTATTTGTGAAACCTAAGCTGGCATTGATTCCTGCCCTTTCTTTATTGATAGGTTATCAACAACTCAATGTTGTATTTGCCTGGAAACCCGGACCTGCGGTTACTGAAAACAAACCTGAACATGTTTTACGGGTAATCAGTTGGAATATCCAAAGCTTCAATGGGAATAGTAAAAACAAAGCTGTTAAACAACTAGCCAGAACCGAGCTTGCTGAAAGTATACAAAGATTGAATCCTGATATAGTATGCTTGCAAGAGTTCAATCATACAGATGGATATAACTCAGAATCAGATAACTTATCACTTTTTAAAAAAACATATCCCTATCATTTCTTTTCCAAAGATTATCAGCGGAATAGAGGTAGTTATCAGTCGGGCTGTATTATTTTCTCAAAGTATCCCATCATTCATCAAGACAAAATTAAATTTCCGGTAGCAGAAAGTTTGATTTATGCAGATATCTTAAAAGATAATGATACCATCCGCATTTTTAACACGCATTTACAATCCTTTAAATTCAAACAAGCAGACTACTCTGATTTAGAAAAAATCAAAGAGCAGGATGATGAAACATTACGGGCATCAAAAAATATCATTCGTAAAATGAGATTGGCTTTTAAAAGGCGAGGTGTTCAAGCGGGGATCGTCAGAAAAGCGATTAATGAAAGTCCTTATCCATCCTTGATTTGTGGCGATTTTAATGATGTTCCTAATTCTTATACCTATTTCCAAATTCGGGGTAGTCATCAAGATGCATTTTTGAAAAGGGGATTTGGTATTGGTCGTACATTTATTGCATTGGCCTCTACACTTCGTATCGATTATATACTGCCGGATCCATTCTTTGAAGTCAAAATGTTTGATATGATCGACGAGGGATTGAGTGATCATATTATGCTGGTGGCAGATTTACAATTGAAAAAATAAATATCTTCGCAGTATCATGAAACAGAAATACCTCTCTTGCTGTTGTTGCTGCTGTTAATACGGACTGTTCCAGATCTGCTGTTTCATTATTTTAGGTATCCTGATTATTTCTCTAATTTACAAGCATGTCACTAAAAGTTTATAACTCATTAACCCGGAAAAAAGAAGTTTTCGAAGCCATTAATCCCCCTTATGTAGGTATGTATGTGTGTGGACCTACTGTCAGTGGAGAGAGTCATCTCGGACATGCACGTCCTTTTATTACATTCGATGTGGTGTATCGCTATCTCATGTATTTGGGGTATAAGGTTCGATATGTTAGAAATATTACAGATGCCGGACATTTTGAAGAAGAAGGAAGAGAGGCAGAAGATAAGATCAGTAAAAAGGCGGTATTGGAAAAATTAGAGCCGATGGAGTTGGTACAAAAATATACCAATTTGTATCACTGGGCTATGGCTCGTTTCAATAACCTGCAACCTAGCATTGAACCTACTGCTACCGGACATATTGTTGAACAAATTGAAATGATCAAAAAGATTATTGCAGACGGGTATGCTTACGAAGCCAATGGCTCTGTTTATTTCGATGTAGAAAAATATAATACTGATTTCTCCCAAAAGGGGTTGCCTTATGGCATGCTTAGTGGAAGGGTACTTGATGATCAGATTGATACTACCCGTGAACTGGATAATCAAGAAGAAAAACGAAACAAAAGTGATTTTGCCTTATGGAAGCATGCCCCACCTGAACATATCATGCGTTGGCAAAGTCCATGGGGTGAAGGTTTTCCGGGATGGCATATCGAATGTTCGGCCATGAGTAATAAGTATTTGGGCGATCAGTTTGATATTCATGGCGGTGGTATGGATCTTCAGTTCCCACATCATGAATGTGAAATTGCACAGAGTACGGTTTGCAATCATAAAACGCCTGCTCGTTATTGGTTACATAATAATATGATTACCATCAACGGAAAGAAGATGGGTAAGAGTTATAACAATGTGATTAAGCTGAGTGAGCTGTTTGAAGGAACACATCCGATCTTAACACAGGCATATCATCCGATGACGGTAAGGTTCTTTATTCTGCAAAGTCATTATCGTGGTACGCTCGATTTTAGCAATGAAGCATTACAGGCATCCGAAAAAGCATTACGTCGACTTTGGGAAGCCTATGAATGGTTAATGAAGCAAAATTTTGATGCTCAGGTAACCGCTTCGGATAAATCATTAGATGAAAAAACAGCTACTCAAATCCGTGAATTTGATGAGTTCATGAATGATGATTTGAATACTGCAAAAGTGCTTGCTAATATGTTTGAATTGAGTTCAGTCATCAACTCTATCAAGGATAAACACATAGCAGTGAATGCCATTAGTGGAGCTACTCTTCAGATGCTGCAGCAGCAAATGAAAATATATGTCGAAGATATTTTTGGTCTCACCGGTGAAAGAAGAGCCGATGACGGCAAACTCGATGGTGTATTACAGTTATTGATTGATATCCGCAAAGAAGCAAAACAGAGAAAAGATTTTATGACCAGCGACAAGATCCGTAATGAATTAGCGGCGTTGGGAGTGCAACTGAAAGATGAAAAAGATGGTGGGGTGAGTTATACGATTCAGTAGAATGTTTTGATTTCTGATGTCGGATGTCTGATATAAGTATTTGAATGGGAAAAAATACCAAATCAGACATCCGACATCAGAAATCTGCAGTCCATCCTCCTCTGATCTTAGTCTGCAGTCACTTATTTTATAGAAACCCTCATCCCCAAAAAGAATCGAATTCCCTGATTGGGTGCATAGACATAAGTAGGATCAAAACTCAATGCATAAGGATTATCAGGAGTTGCTTCAACTTGTCCATTGGCATTGTATGCCACTTGCTTATCAAAAGGATCATGGGTTCGGGCAATGATAAAAGGGTTGCCTTTATTGGGTGTCCAATTGAGTAAATTTTTTACGCCACCATACCATTCAACAGAACGCATACCTGAAAATACAAATTGGATATTCTGAATACTCCAAAGTGGTGAAGTAGCTTTGCGGGGATCTAATGGACCAAGTAGTGGCAATCGCATCGGACCATAAAAATTACCGGTATAGTCAATGCCCAGATTCCATGGTTTAATACGATAGGAAAGTGACCAAGTACCCGTTATTTTTTCAGTGAGAATTTGTTGCGTCTTTATTCCCTGATCAACAGTGGCTACTTCTTGTAAGGTAATGCCCGCCATGCCTTTTAAGCCATTCAGTAAACTCAGTTCCGTATTGAGGGTAATGCCTTTGCTGATGGCATATCCATTCAGGTTGTCATAATTGATCTCATTCGGATTGGTTTCATAATCTGCAATGATGCGATTATTAAAATAAGTGTACCAGGCAGAAACATCAAAGTTCCAAATCACACCTCTTTTGGTGAGTAGTTTTTTAGAATAGTTTAGATTGATATTGTACGACCGTTCCGGTTTCAATTCATTTTTAATCACCACTTTTCTGGCTCCTGTTAATGCGGCGTGATCTTCTGTAAATAAATTCACTACCCTGAAACCGCTACCAGCATTCATGCGCAGACTTTCCTGATCTCCCGTTTTCCATTTGAATGCCAAGCGGGGTGTGATGATATTTCCATGTACCTCATGTTTGTCATAGCGTAATCCCAATAACAATTGTTGCGCTGTATTCAATCGAATTTCATCTTGTAGAAAAATACCGGGTAACCAATTTTGTGTAGGAAGATTTTTCGCTGAAATAGGATCGGTTGTTGCTGGTGTGTTATCATCATAAAAGGTATGGCGAGCCGTAAGACCTGCTAATAAATCATGAACTCCTGATTTTTTATCCCAGGTAAGCTGATGAAAGAAAATTTTTTGTCGGGCGATATAAGAAGTAGTTCCATATCTACTATCTTGATCATGATCATTGAATGAAACCGCATATAAAATCTTTTCTTTTACCGGTAATTGGTATTGACCGGTTAGTTCCCATCTTTTGGTATAAATACTTTCTCCATAAATGCTATCACCACCTCTCAGTTGTTTTGTCCAGTTCATTTCTCCACCCCATCTGTCTTCATAATAATAACGTACTGCTAAACTAAGCAGTCTGTTTTCCTTACGTTGGAAATTCCATTTTTGAAAAACAGAGATCCGTTGTTGTAGGGTTACATCTGTAAATCCATCTTTATTGTGATCGATCGGTGTATTATAGTGATATAGATTAATACCTGTTAATACCTGTGCTTTACGAATAGGCTTCCAAACAAAACCAAGGTCTGCATTTTTTTCATTCCAACTGGTATGCATATAATCAACATATACCGAAGGTGCATGCTGTGGTTTTTTTGTGATGATGTTGATGAGTCCACCCACCGCTTCGCTGCCATACAATGATGAAGCCGGACCTTTTACAATTTCTACTCTTTCTACCAATGCATTAGGGATACCCGATAACCCATACACAGAGGCCAAACTGCTGACGATTGGCATACCATCAATTAATACCATGGTATAAGGACCTTCCAATCCGTTGATATGGATATCTCCGGTGTTACAGATATTACAATTCAGTTGTGGTCTTACTCCATTGATTTGTTGTAAGGCATCAAAAATATTGGGTGTTGGATTTTTTTTGAAGAATGTCTGTGTATAGACTTCTACCGGAACCGGGCTTTCTGCTTTTCTTACTTCTTTTAGTGTACCGGTTACTACTACATCAGTAATTGCGTTGGGTGAGGGTATCAATTGAATATCCAGTAATAAAGATTGTGCGGTATTAACTTGAATCTTTTTTCGAAAGGATTGATAACCGACTTGTTCTACTACCAAAGTATAGCTTCCCGGGTTGATATTTGGTAACTGATAAAATCCATTACTATCTGAACTGGCTTGTATAGCGGTATTTAATAACCGTATAGTAGCCAGTTCGATCGGACTGCCCGATTGTGTGATTCTTCCTGCTACTGATGCTTGTTGGGCATTTGACGAAAAAGAAAAGAATCCCAAGAAGAATACATACAAAAGCTGTCTCACAAAATAACATTTACGCTGTTCGATGTGTAAAAGTATAAAAGTTAGGGATATCTAACAAAATAAGTTTGTTATTTCAGCTATCTTTGTGTGATGTTATCTACTACGGAAGAGAATTATCTTAAGGCTTTATTACAACTCACATTAGAACAATCGCCTAAAACAGAGGCAGGTACTAATGGATTGGCGGCACATTTGGGTGTAAAACCAGCAACAGCGAACGATATGTTGAAAAAGCTGAAGGAAAAAAAGCTGATCAATTATGAAAAATATGGTAAATCCTCTCTAACAGCTCAGGGACGAAAATTGGCCATAGAAGTGGTTCGTAAGCATCGTTTATGGGAGACTTTTTTATATGAGAAGTTGGGTTTTACCTGGGATGAAGTGCATGAAGTAGCCGAACAACTGGAGCATATTCAAAGCCAGAAACTGATTGACCGATTGGATAAACTCCTGAACTATCCCAGTTTTGATCCGCATGGCGATATCATTCCAACGGCCAAGGGTGAACTGAAAATGCCGGTTAAGAAAACTTTGAATGAAGAAGAGGTGGGACATAATTGTAAAATGATTGGTGTAAAAGATAATTCTGCAGCTTTTTTACAGTATGTAGATAAGGTAGGCCTGAGTATGCACAATCATATCAAAGTGCTGGCCAGACAAACCTATGATGAATTAATAGAGATTGAAGTGAATGGGAAGCAATCCAGTGTTAGTCCGCGTTTTGCAGAGAATATTGTGATTGTATGTGAGGATTGCGAGAAGAAAAATAAAAAGACCGCAAAGAAAAAAGCTTAGTGATTGCAGTCGTCGCTGTGTGCGTGGTTATGCACCCTGCACATGCGATAATTCAGGTAATGTGCTGTAATGATACAAGCTACAGAAGGGATCAATAACCACAGTTCCCAGGAATGCCAGATGACTTTGCTGAGTAAAAGAAGAATACCTACTGTAAAGAAGATCATCGGTATCCAGCTGTGATGGTGTTTTTTTCTGCCATGATACAATGAGTAAGTACCTACTGCAAAAGCCAAAGCAATCATGGCATATTCAAACCCATTGTTATCAATGATATTATGGCCAAAAAGAGGGAGACTGCTAATAAATAATGGAAGTAAGGCACAATGGATAGCACAAGCTACCGATGTGGCTATTCCAAAAGCATCCCAATTGATCTTAAAGTTCATGTGGCGACAAAAATACAACTATGCAACATTGTTGCAAAATTATTTTCAATATTTTTTAGTGTACCCAGATTGAACAGAATGGGATGTAACTTTGTCCTTTAGTATTGATTATGAGTAAGAAGCTAATAGGTTATTTATTGTTTTTTGCAGTTTTAGTAGCTGCTTTTTATTATTTCCTGTTTCGTGGAACGGATAATTGGAAGGTAAAGCTACCGCAATTAAGTTATGTGAAACCTTTTATGTTCCGGAATCAGGATGGTGTGCCCTTTACTGAAAAAGACATGTTGGGGAAAGTATCTGTGGTAGAATATTTCTTTACTACCTGCAAAGGAATTTGTCCAAAAATGCATGTAGGTATGAAAGGTGTTTATGAAGCCTATAAAGACAATCCAGATTTTATGATTGTAGCACATACTTGTGATCCCGAAACCGATTCAGTACCTCGTTTGAAATTTTATGCAGATTCCATGAAGATAGATACTAAGAAATGGGTGTTGTTGACCGGTAGCAAAGATAGTTTGTACCAAATGGCACGTAACTCGTATTTGCTAGATGATCCTAAGAATAATTTTGAGAAGATTGAAGATCAGTTTATCCATACACAGTTTTTTGCACTGATAGATAAATCCGGTAAAGTACGTGCACAGATTTATGACGGATTAAAAGCAGATGAACTGGAGAAGTTGAAAAAAGATATCGGAATATTATTGAAAGAAAAAGCAACGGGTAATTTTGTGAATGGCATTTTTACAAACAATCCTAACTAAATCATGCAAGAGCGAATCGTAGATCTGTTGAAAAAAAATCACCTAAGCGTTACAGAAAGCAGGAAAAAAATCCTGCATCATTTTCTGGATGCCAATGGTGCATTGGCACATGCCGATATTGAAAGTAAAAGTGGTATAGAATTCGATCGAGTAACGATTTACCGTACATTACAAACTTTTGTAGAAAAAGGGATCATTCATACCATTCCTACTGCTGATAACTCTGTTCGATACGCTTTGTGTAAGGATGAGTGTTCTGCGGGTCATCACCATGATGATCATGTTCATTTTATGTGCGATGCCTGTGGTACTACTTAATGTCTGGATCATGTAACTGTTCCTAAAGTAGCATTACCCGATGGCTTTAAAGCCCTTCAAAAAGACCTAGTTGTGAGTGGGCTTTGTAATAAATGTTCTTAATAGCATTGCTCTTCTCGGTTTTTCAGTTATCCGCATCATTCGATTAACTTCGTTGAAATCTATTTCATGATTCTTGTTACCGGTGCAACAGGTTTAGTAGGCGCTCATTTGTTACAGGCATTGCTGAACAATGGGGAGAAGGTGCGTGATTTATACCGTCCTGTTATACATCAATTTCCCGGTCAGGAGAGAATGAATTGAGCTAAGTGATATATATTAGATATAATGT
>JACVCQ010000249.1 GCA_016741945.1 Chitinophagaceae bacterium | reverse complement strand
TAAAATTAATGGGACTCGCCAATGATGTATATGCACAGGTTGGATTGATCATGCTCGTGGGGTTATTAGGTAAGAATGCAGTATTGATTGTGGAGTTTGCTGTGCAGAAACACAATAAAGGAGCAACTGTATTGGCTGCGGCTATTGAAGGAGCCAAGGCAAGATTCAGACCTATTCTCATGACATCATTTGCATTCATTGCCGGATTGATACCATTGGCTATTGCAACGGGTCCTGGAGCGGTGGGGAATCATACCATCGGCGCATCAGCATTGGGTGGTATGGTGTTCGGGACTGTTTTTGGTGTGATCATAGTTCCCGGACTGTATTTCATTTTCGGAAAACTACAAGAGGGAAGGTATTTGATCAGGGATGAAGACAAAAATCCATTGAGTGAAGATTTTGTCGAAAGCAATGATGGAAAGTCATTGACCATGAAGATCAAAAAAATCATTTCACGAATCAGAAATAAAAAACAAGATGAAACTATCGTATAAATATGTGTTGCTTCTTAGCTGGGTAATTGTATTGTTCTCTTGTAAAGTGCCGGCTATTACAAGCAAGCAGGAGAATAGTGATGTACCGGTAGCTTATAGAAATACAGCTGACACCAGTAATATGGTCAAAATACCATGGCGCAATTATTTTGATGATCCTGATCTGATTGCACTGATCGACACAGCGCTGCGTAATAATCAGGATCTGAATATTATGCTTCAGGAAATAGAGATTAGTAAGAATGAAGTGATGCAACGCAAAGGTGAATACAAGCCTTTTGTGAATCTGGGTGCGGGTGCAGGAGCTGATAGAGCGGGAAAATATACATGGGATGGTTTTTCTGAAGAAGACCTAAAAGCCAATCCCGATAAAGGACCTAAGTATATTGGTGATTTCAGGGTGGGTGCTTTCTTTTCCTGGGAGTTGGATGTGTGGAAGAAGTTGCGGAATGCACAAAAAGCGTCCGTCATGCAGTTTCTTTCCGCAATCGAAGGAAGAAATTTTATGGTAACGAATATCATTGCTGAGATCGCTGATGCTTATTATGAATTGATTGCACTGGATAATCAGTTAGAGATCATTCAACAGAATATTTCCTTGCAGAGTAATGTGCTAAAAGTAATCAAGCAACAGAAAGATGCAGCCAAAGTAACCCAATTGGCCGTCAATAGATTTGAAGCCCAGTTACTCAATACTGAAAATCTTCGTTTTGCTATTGCTCAGCGAATCACAGAAAATGAAAATAGAATTCGCTTTCTTACAGCTTCTTATACTCCTGTGATCAAAAGAAATGCAGCTCGTTTCAATCAGATGGAGTTCAAAGAAATGCAAACGGGTATTCCCTCACAGTTATTGGTGAACAGACCTGATATCAGACAGGCAGAACTGGAATTGGAAGCTGCTAAGATCAATGTACAAGTTGCAAAAGCCAATTTTTATCCATCATTCAGAATGGAAGCCGGACTTGGATTTCAGGCTTTCAATCCTTTGTATGTGATACAACCTGCATCCATTGTATATAATCTGGCAGGTGATATGGTAGCACCGTTGATCAATAAGAATGCGATCACCGCAACTTATTACAATGCCAATGCGCAACAAATTCAGGCTGTTTACAAATATGAACAGCAAATACTCAACGCTTATACGGAAGTACTGAATCAATTGGCAAAAGCAAAAAACTATGAGAAGAGTCATGAGATCAAAGCAAAAGAGGTAGAGATACTGTTGCAGTCTGTCAATATTTCTAATAGTCTTTTTAATTCAGCAAGAGCTGATTATCTGGAAGTTTTATTAACCCAAAAAGAAGCCTTGGCTTCAAAGATGGAATTGATCGAAATCAGAAAAGAACAATTAAGCGCAAAAGTAAACATGTATAAAGCCCTCGGTGACGGATGGAATTAATGAAGGTGAAAAACCAGCAGACAGGATAGATGAATAATTGACAGGATTTGGTTTTTGAAATGGTCGGTCGGGTTTCTACCCGACCGTTTTTTTTGAGATATTATCATTAAAAAGTATCTTGATAAAAAAAATACTATGCGAATAAATAACTTTTTAGCAACGGTCTTACTGGCATGTATGATTCATGTAGTAGAAGCGCAAGAAGTGATTAAGCTTTATGAAGGCAAAGCCCCCGGCTCAGAAAGCTGGACTTGGTCTGAAGCTTACATAGAAAAAACAGCATGGAATACGCCTGTGGTTTATAATGTATCGGAGCCTTCGCTTACCGTTATCAAACCAGAAGTAGGAAAAGCGAATGGAACTGCAGTAGTGATTTGTCCAGGTGGGGGATTCTTTGCTTTATCTATTGAAAACGAAGGATTAGGTGTTGCAAGATGGTTAGCTTCAAAAGGAGTAACCTGTTTTGTTTTAAAATACAGGCTCGCAAAAGCTTCAGGTGATGATCCAATTAAAGATTTCAATGCCTCATTTAGTGATAAGGATTTACAAGCCAAACAATTGGCATCTGTTCCTATGGCCATTGCAGATGGAAAACAGGCAATAGCTTACGTTCGAAAAAATGCTACACGACTGGGTGTTGACCCTAACAAAATTGGCATCATGGGTTTTTCTGCAGGTGGAACTGTGGCCGGTTCAGCGGGTTTTGGATATAATCCAGAAAATAAACCTGATTTTGTAGCACCCATTTATGCTTTCCTACCTCCTGAAATGCAAGGAACGGTGGCTGCAGATGCACCACCCATGTTTATTGCCGTAGCATCTGATGACCAAATTGGACTACAAACGCATAGTGTGGCATTATACACTAAATGGAACAATGCCAAAAAATCGGCTGAATTACATGTATACAATAAAGGTGGACATGGTTTTGGTATTCGTAAACAACAACAACCCTCTGATGCCTGGGCTGATCAGTTTGCGGTATGGATGGAGTATCAGGGATTGATGAAAAAATAGCATATTAGGCTACAAACTGCGAGCCACACGCTGCAAGTTATTTATCTGGAAATGTTATTGAGTGGTATTATTATAGCCACAGATGCACAGATTATTGTTCTAAAATCTGTGCATCTGTGGCTTATTTTTTACTCAATATAAATTTTCATTCAAATTTTTTATTGAAAATCAATTAATTACAAAGGTTCGGTTGAAAATACATCCCATTTTCTTTGGAAAATCATCTATATCAGGCCTACCTTTGCCGTCCCAAATTCTGGGATCATTATAAGTCCGGTGGGATAGCGCCGGGTTCACTTAAAAAGAAACATTATGAGTAAACTTCATTTCACTACGAAGCATGCGAATGCGGCTACCGTACAGCACAACTGGTACGTTGTGGACGGTACTAATCAAACCGTAGGACGTATCGCCTCTAAGATTGCTTCTGTTCTTCGCGGTAAGAACAAAGCTTATTACACACCGCACGTTGATTGTGGTGACTACGTAATTGTTATCAATGCTGAGAAAGTTGTTTTCACAGGTAACAAATTCGAAGACAAACAATACATTAACTTCTCTGGTTACCCAGGTGGTAAGAAGGAAGAAGCTGCACAGGATTTAATCAAGCGTCGTCCGGAAGTAATTATGGAGAGAGCTGTAAAAGGCATGCTCCCTAAGAATCGTCTGGGTCGTAAAATGATCAAGAAATTGTTTGTATATGCAGGTAGCGCACATCCGCACACTGCTCAACAGCCAAAAGAACTGAAGTTCTAATCAACAACTAATTAGCTAATTACAAATTCCTGATAAATGGAAAAACAAAAAAACGCAGTTGGTCGCCGTAAAGAAGCTGTTACCCGTGTCTTCATTAGCAAGGGTGATGGTAAGATCACTGTAAACGATAAAGATTATAAAGAATATTTTCCGCTGGTATACCTGCAGAATCAGGTAGAAGCTCCTTTGAAAACTGCAGAAGTATTAGGTAAGTATGATGTGGTGATCAATGCACAAGGTGGTGGTTTGAAAGGACAAGCTGAAGCAGCCAAATTGGGTATTGCTCGTGCATTGTTAGAGATCAGCGCTGAGTTCCGTCCTTCATTGAAGGCAGCCGGACAACTGAAGCGTGATCCACGTGGTGTTGAACGTAAGAAATTCGGTCACAAGAAAGCACGTAGAAGCTACCAGTTTAGTAAACGATAATAGTGAGGCTTCGAGCTGTGAGCTACGAGCTATGAGCATGATTATCTACTGCTCGCAGCTCGCGGCTCAAAGCTCACAGCTTTTGAAACCAAATTCAAAAATTTACAACAATCATACAAGATGGAAAATAATACTTCATTACAGCAACAACTTCTGGAGGCCGGCGTACACTTTGGTCACCTGAAAAAGAAGTGGAATCCCAAGATGTTGCCTTACATCTTTGCTGAGAAGAAAGGTATTCACATCATTGATCTGAATAAAACTGTTGATCACCTGCAGGAAGCTGCAGCGGCTGTGAAGCAGATCGCGAAGAGCGGTAAGAAGATCATGTTTGTGGCCACCAAAAAACAAGCGAAAGAAATCGTGAGTGAATGCGCTAAGCGTGTGAACATGCCTTTCGCTACAGAACGTTGGTTGGGTGGTCGGTTTCGCGACTTTAATACGTGTGTAAATAGCGGAAAGAGAATGAAGAGCATCGATAAAATGTGTGTGGTGGTCAGAGAGGAAAGCGCAACAAAAAAA
>JACVCQ010000248.1 GCA_016741945.1 Chitinophagaceae bacterium | reverse complement strand
GATCTGTATACTACGTTGATTGAATATGAATTTGCGCCCATCAATAGATTGGGATTTGAAGTAGAACTTCCTTTTTCGTATTATTCACCATTAGGGGGCATCAGTAAAGACTCTATTCCTGGTTCCAAGTTGAATAGTCTTAAACTGGCAACTCAATATTCATTTTTTGTTTCCGAAAAACACAAGACCTCTTTGGCGATAGGTTATATTCATGAATTCATCATGCCTGAATTCAGAAACTATACATCAAGTCGATTCATCAGCGCTCATCAGTTCAATCCATTCTTTATTGCTGCCAAAAGATGGGGTAATAATTTCCATACGTTACTATATACCGGACCACAAATTGAACGAAGCGTTATTACCCATCATACCAGCAAGAATTGGCAGGTTAATTCCAATTTTCATTATATGATTCCGGGTACCCGAAATTTTGTAGGCATTGAGTTCAACAAAGATTTTAGAAAAAAGGATTTTGATATGGTCATTAGACCACAAATGAGAGTTAGCATCGCAGATAATCTGCTTATTGGTATTGTAGCTGGGGTTCCGGTGAAGAGAGAAAACCAACGTTTCAGCAGTTTTGTACGACTGATATATGAACCCGGACAGAAACACCACCGACAGCCCCAGTTGATTACAGCTCCCTAATGGGTGCTTAAATAAAATTGATTATAACATTTAGACAGTAATTTTGTTATTCCACTAAACGGGTTTATGGAAAACAAAATAGCCATTGCCATTACAGGAGCCAGTGGTTCCATTTATGCCAAGTTATTGCTTGATAAGCTACAGGCCATGCCTGAGCAATATCAGGAGATTGGCATCGTGATGAGTAAAAATGCCAAGGAAGTTTGGAAAACAGAATTGGGCAATGAGGACTATGATCAATACCCCTTCCGCTATTTTGATAAGTATGATTTCAATGCCCCATTCGCTTCTGGTTCTGCCAAATACAATGTCATGATCGTTGCGCCATGCAGCATGGGTACCCTTGGTCGCATTGCAGCCGGTGTAAGTGATGATCTCGGAACAAGAGCTGCTGATGTAATTTTAAAAGAAAGAAGAAAGTTGATCCTGATGGTGCGAGAAACACCGTATAACCTCATCCACATTAAAAATATGGAAACGGTAACATTAGCCGGTGGTATTATTTGTCCGGCCACACCTTCCTTTTACAGCAAACCCCAAACCATCGAAGAAGTTGCCGCTACTGTTGTTGATCGTGTGCTTGATCTTGCCGGGTTAGAGCAGGCGTCTTACCGTTGGGGAGGAAGCATGAGTGAAAAGTGAAAGGTGAAAAAAATATTTCACCTTTCACCTTTCACTTTTCACCTTTAAAAAAAGCTCCGCTTTTCAGCAGAGCCTTTATATCGAGTACTTACCTTCTCTTAAACTTGTGCGTTCTCTCCTTCTTCTACTCTTTTCTGAAAATCGAATTTGAGTTTGCCTGATTCTTTATCGAGATCTGCAATCAATACATCTCCTTGTTTTATATTCATATTCAGAATTTCTTCGGCTAATGGATCTTCTAGGTATTTCTGAATGGCACGATGTAATGGACGTGCGCCAAACTGTGAATCATACCCTTTCTCCGAAATGAATTCTTTGGCAGCCGCTGTTAGTTCTAAAGAGAACCCAAGATTTTGTAAGCGCTTGGAAACACCTTTCATCAAGATATCAATGATGTTAAAGATATTTTCTTGACTCAAAGAGTTAAACACCACCACATCATCAATACGATTCAAAAACTCTGGAGAGAAGGTTCTTTTGAGTGCTTTTTCTATCACCGCCTTATTATTCTCTTCTGCATTTTGAATACGAGTAGCGGTAGCAAAACCCACTCCATCACCAAACTCTTTCAACTGGCGAACACCAATATTAGAAGTCATGATGATCATAGTATTTTTGAAATCTACTTTTCTACCCAAACCATCTGTGAGCTGACCGTCATCCAATACCTGTAATAAGATGTTATAAATATCAGGATGCGCTTTTTCGATTTCATCTAACAGGATTACACAATAAGGCTTGCGTCTTACTTTTTCGGTTAGTTGTCCACCTTCTTCATATCCTACATAACCCGGAGGTGCACCGATCAATCTACTCACTGTGAACTTCTCCATGTATTCACTCATATCAATACGAATCAGTGAATCTTCAGAATCAAACATATAACGAGCCAATGCACGTGCCAACTCTGTTTTACCAACACCTGTTGGACCCAAGAAAATAAAGGTTCCTATTGGCTTCTTAGGATCTTTCAAGCCCACACGATTACGCTGAATAGCTTTCACTACTTTTTGAATGGCTTCATCTTGCCCAACCACCATACCCATCATATCTTCACTCATTCTGCGTAGCTTCTCAGTCTCAGCTTGCACCATTCTCTTCACAGGAATACCTGTCATCATACTCACCACTTCCGCGATATGTTCTTCACTGATCGGGTAACGTTTGTGCTTGCTTTCTTCTTCCCAAAGATTCTTTGCTTTCTCTAATTCCTCTCCCAATCTCTTCTCTGTATCGCGCAGTGCAGCTGCTTCTTCAAAGCGCTGACTTTTTACCACTTTGTTTTTCTCGTTCTTAATGTCTTCAATCTTCTTCTCCAATTCCACAATCTCTTGCGGAACATTGATATTTTTCAAGTGCACCCTTGCTCCTACTTCATCCAATACATCAATCGCTTTGTCGGGTAGCAATCTATCCGTCATATATCGATCACTCAATTTCACACAAGCATCAATCGCATCATCACCATAAGATACATTGTGGAAGTCTTCGTATTTAGATTTGATATTATTCAGGATGGTAATGGTATCTTCAACACTAGGTGGTTCAACAATTACTTTTTGGAATCGTCTGTCTAATGCGCCATCTTTTTCAATGTACATCCGATACTCATCCAAAGTAGAAGCACCAATGCATTGCAATTCTCCTCTTGCCAAAGCCGGTTTGAAAATATTAGATGCATCCAATGAACCGCTGGCACCACCGGCACCTACAATGGTATGGATTTCATCAATGAACAGGATCACATCTCTGTTTTTTTCCAGTTCATTCATGATGGCTTTCATTCTTTCTTCAAACTGACCACGGTATTTGGTACCTGCTACCAATGCAGCCAGATCCAATGAGATAACGCGTTTATCAAAGAGAACACGACTTACTTTACGTTGAACGATACGTAATGCCAATCCTTCAACGATGGCTGTTTTACCCACACCCGGCTCTCCAATCAAAATAGGGTTGTTCTTTTTACGGCGACTCAATATCTGACTTACACGCTCAATTTCTTCTTCACGACCAACAATTGGATCCAAAGAACCTGATTCTGCCAATTTGGTGATATCCCTGCCAAAATTGTCGAGAAACGGTGTTTTGCTTTTAGCGTTACTACCTGCTTTAGCGCCGGATTTGGGTTGTTGGTATCCCGATCCTCTTTTTTCTTCATCAAATTCATCCTCGCCTTCATCACTAAATTCTGCACGTGGATTGGGATTGGTAGATCCTACCATGCCTAATTCATTCCTGAACAGATCATAGTCCACATCAAATTGATTTAAAATCTGCGTGGCAATATTTTCTTTGTTCTTAAGGATGCTGAGCATCAAGTGTTCTGTTTCTACCAATGGACTTTTCAATGCCTTGGCTTCCAAAACGGTAACACGAATTACTTTTTCTGCCTGTTTGGTAAGGGGCAAACTATTGATATTGGCAATATTTTTACCGGTCTTGTCTTTTACAGCCAATTCCACTTCCTTCCTCAGCTCATACAAATCAACATTGAGTTGTTTTAATACTTTGATGGCGGTATTGTCGCCATCCCTGATCAAACCCAATAACAGGTGTTCTGTGCCAATGAAGTCGTTACCGAGCCGCAAAGCTTCTTCCCTGCTGAAAGAGATGATTTCTTTAACCTGTGCTGAAAAATTATTATCCATAACCTAAATTGGATTTATACAATTATAACGAATATTTTTGAGTGAAGTTGTGTATCAGTTATACACAGCTGTTAACGTAATCTACGTAAAATGGAAGTCAAAATTGATACCAAAGAGAAATTCACCGTTGTAACACCGGTCACGCCTGCACTTTCTGCCAATATAGCAGCAAAGCTAGGTGAAACCTGCTCCGAATTTTTACAAAATGAGGTAAGAAACATTGTGTTAAATCTTGAACCCGTTACAGAAATTGAACCCGAAGCGGCTAAAACCTTGGCCATGCTTCAACAAAATTTCTATGAGAACAGCGCTTCCTTTGTTTTGTGCAATCTGAAAGATCCTATTGAAGCAGTTTTTGAACAAGAGGAGTTATTGGACTTTATGAATATTACCCCTACCGAAAGCGAAGCTTGGGATATCGTGCAAATGGAAGAGATTGAAAGAGAGCTCATGGATGGTGATGACTTTGAATTTGACAAACCGGAGTGAGGGAATGTCTGATGTCTGATTTCAGATGTCTGATATAAAAAACTTTGATAACCGCTGTGTAACTCCGTGGTAAAATAACCGCAGAGATTCTGTGTTAAGAAACAAAGTTTTGATTAATCTTTTTAATTTTGTTCTTTAGGCGGTTTTATACCAGCCTGTTTAGGGGAGTTTCCTTTATGGTACTCCTCTAATTTTTTATAAC
>JACVCQ010000247.1 GCA_016741945.1 Chitinophagaceae bacterium | reverse complement strand
GTATATTTGCGACCCTAATACCCGCGGAGGTGGCGAAATTGGTAGACGCACTACCTTGAGGTGGTAGCGCCTTTTACCGGGCGTGGGAGTTCGAATCTCCTCTTCCGCACAAAAAACCCAGACTTAAATCTGGGTTTTTTAATTGCTATATAAATTTACGGTTACATTCTTTCCGGCACCCTAATTCCCAATACAGACATCCCATTTTTCAGCGTCTGTGCCGTTAACTTAGATAAAGCCAGTCTCAACCTTTTTTTCTCCTCATGCTCTGCATTGGCAATCGAATGTTCCGTATAAAATGAGTTAAAAGTTTTCGCCAAATTGAACACATAGATGGCCACTTTCGATGGATCATGTTCCGAGGCAGATTCATTCAATACTGTTGGGAATTGTTCCAGGTTGAGGAGTAGTTCTTTTTCTAGAGGCAATAGTGAAAGGTGAAAGGTGAAAGGTGGATGATTGACAATTGACAATTCACCATTCACATCAGCTTTCCTCAGAATGCTCTTGATCCTCGCATGGTTATACTGGATAAACGGACCCGTAAACCCATGGAAGTCGATACTTTCTTCGGGATTGAAGATCATTTTCTTTTTAGGGTCTACTCGCAACAGGAAAAACTTAAGAGCGCCTAGTCCAATAATATCGTAGAGATCTTTTAATTCTTCAGCTGTGAAGTCTTTTACCTTTCCCAATTCTTCTGTTTTCTGTCTGGCAATATTCACCATTTCCTCCACGAGGTCATCCGCATCCACTACCGTTCCTTCCCGACTCTTCATTTTACCGGATGGCAGCTCCACCATGCCATAACTCAAATGATAAATACCATCTGCGGAAGGCAATTGTAATTTTTGACAAATCAGTTTCAGCACTTTGAAATGATAGTTTTGTTCATCACCTACTACATAAATACTTTGCTGCGCATTGAATTCTTTTTGTTTCTGCTCTGCTAATCCGATATCCTGCGTGATGTAAACCGATGTGCCGTCTTTTCTTCGAACCAGTTTTTCATCCAATCCATCAGCCGTTAAATCGATCCAAACACTGCCATCTTCTTTTTGAAAAAAGACACCTTTAGACAAACCGGTTTCTACCAGGTCTTTTCCCAGCAGATAGGTGTTGCTTTCATAATAGGTCTTATCAAAATCACTTCCGATACGTTGATAGGTTTGGTTGAAACCTTCATATACCCACCCATTCATCGTTCTCCATAATTCCATCACTTCCGGTTTGCCTGCTTCCCAATCAATCAGCATCTGTTGGGTATCTTTCATGATCGGGGCTTCTTTTTCAGCCTGCTCTTTGCTCATGCCGGAAGCTACCAGTTCGTCGACTTCTTTTTTATAAGCGTCATTGAATTTTACATAATAATCACCTACAAAATGATCTCCCTTCATGCCTGTGCTGGCAGGTGTAGCGCCATTGGCAAATCGTTGCCAGGCAATCATACTTTTACAAATATGTACGCCACGATCATTGACAATACAGGTTTTTGCCACAGTATGTCCTGTTGCCTTTAATATTTCTGCGATACTCCAGCCTAAAAAATTATTGCGAAGATGACCCAAATGCAATGGCTTATTGGTATTAGGAGAGGAGTACTCTACCATTACTTTTTCCTGTGTGTTATTGTTGAATCCAAATTTTTCATTGGAATGTTGATCAGATAAAAACTGATACCAATAAACATCTGTTACAGAAAGATTCAAAAACCCTTTGATGATATTGTAGCTACTGAATAATGCCGGAAATTTTTCGATCAAAGCATTACCGATCTCTTCACCCAAGGCGTCAGGTGATTTTTTGAGTTGTTTCACCAATGCAAAAAGTACCACTGTATAATCACCTTCAAATTCCGGTTTGGTAGCATTCACCAATACATCGGCCGGTTGTACAGGGATTTCATATAATGCTATTATGGTACTTGCAGCTGCCTTTTTAATCTGTTCTACAACACTCATTTTCTTAACGGTTTCGGGCGCAAAAGTAATTAATTAACACCTACCTTAGCGGCTTCATGCGAAACTTGCACGAACATATCCGGACCTTGATCCTATCCGTGGTTGATTTTTTCTATCCCATTTTTCGGAAGTTCATGCCACATCAGACCTACCGTTATGCGGCTTGTGGCGGCTTTAATACCTTGCTCGATATTACACTTTTCTTTATTGCTTATAATTATGTATTTGAAAAGCAGGTCATTCACCTGCCTTTTATATCCATCAGCGCCCACATCGCTGCATTTTTAGCTGCTTTTGTCATCACTTTTCCGGTGGGTTTTTACCTGAGTCGATATGTGGTCTTCCAGGAAACATCTGTTGCCAAAAGAAAGCAAATCAGTAAATATTTTCTGGTGGTACTGGGCTGTTTATTACTGAATTATGTTTTTTTAAAACTTTTTGTAGAAGTGTTCGGATGGTATCCAACCTTATCAAAGATCATCACTACTTTTTTTGTGGTTGCTTTTAGCTATTTCTCGCAAAAGAACTTTACGTTTAAAGCTAATAGTTAGTGATCTTCTGTTGAAAGATAATTTTTTCTTCTTGCTTTTTCTGTGGATGGATATAAAACATCAATGTAGCAATACCGGTACGTTCAGCATGAATCACTTTGATATCATGTGCACCCTTACTTAATTCCAATAATCTTCTATGGTGTGTTAATTCATCCAATGCAGTGTATTTCGGGTCCCATGCATCAATGAGCAGTTTCCCATCTACATATACTTTCACATAATCATCGGCAGTAATACCTATATCATAAACACCTGCTTCTGTTTCAATGGTAGTAGTGGCAACGGTTGCAAATGAATCAACAGGTAAGTTTTTTCCAATGGCTCCCCACCAGGTAAAATCCAATTTGTCAAAAGTGCCATAGTGAATAGGTGTGGAAGAAAGCAATTGCATAAAAGTGTCTTGGTTTGTTGTGGGGTCTGTTTCTTCATTCCATGAAAACCACTGCAGCTTCCAATTTTGTTGGGGTTGGTATCGTTCATAACCGAATAAGCTGCCACTACTACCAACTTTCCCAAATTGATCTATAAATACATCTCCTTCATATTCAAGTTTGATTTCTTTGAAAACAATATTGGGTATTGGTTTTGCCACCAGAAATGAAGGGAAACTATCAGCTCCTTTTTCTGTGATCTCAAATCCTGTTATATTCTTTATTTTCCAATTACCGATTGACCCCAATACTTCAAAGTGATAGATGCCTGCACTGTCTATTTGTTTCAACCATAACAATGGATAATTAAAATTATAAGGACCCCATTGTGTCATGCGAATATTGTCTTTTCCTTTTGGGTATTCATGGATAGGTCTTTTCGTTACAGGAATTTTTTTGAGCCGTTCATCCGGCACATAATCCATATCCAATGGATCATCTTCCCTTGAAGTATCAATATCATTCGTTCTATCGCCTAACTTCAGAGCGGTAGTATGGGCCATTTTCAGGTTACCGCTGAACGCTACTGTATCTGTTCCCATAATATCATACACCGTTTCAGTGGCTGTAAACTGATTCACCGCTATCCAGTAATTCTTGCTTTTGGTATCCCTTAGCTGTGCATATTTCCAATCAGCAGGCTGCTGCTCCCTCGACCATAACTTGATGGCTGTTTTGTCATACAAAAAACGATTCAGGGCGATATTATTGTTTTGTCCGTGTTCAATCGCAATACCGATCCTGTTAAATGCAAAATCATTGTCTGTAAAATCGCTCTCATAACTATACCCACCCCAAATACCATGATCACAATCACGCATCACATTTTTCATGATCAGATTCCGGCTAAATGTTACTTCTACACCATTGGTGGGAGCATAAGAAAAGTCATTCCCATATACAAAGTTGTCATTACAGCCGCCCTCACCTGTATCCATGGTATATTGTCCGGCCCAAAGGAAAAATCCATCACCACTATGCGTAGCACTATTAAAGGCAAAAATGTTGTGGTTGCATTGTTCAAAAACCAGAAAGCCGGCACTGTCTTGTCCGCGTTTGTACTTGCCATGACTATAACCACGCACATTCCAATCTACACGGTTATGATAAATGAGGTTATAACTACTCCTGTATAATCCGATACCAACACCGGAATTGAAAGAGAAATTATTATCTGATACTGTTACGCTGTCACTAAGTGTCATCATCAATCCACATTGTCCATTGGTAACCGTATTTACTGCAATTTTTGCACTCTTGCATTTCCGCAGATAGATACCGGCTCCATAGCGCATCCATTCATCCTGATCATTTTTATGGTAGCTCATCCAATCGCTGATATCTTCTCTGTCGAGATTGCTTTTCAAATGTTGTCGGTAGTTAAAACTCAGATCGCAATGCTGAATGGAAAGCCCTGCAACACTATCGGCGAGGATGGCAATTTTATAACCGTTGATATGCGCATTTTTGATCTGTATATTTTTAGAACCCGGCATTATTTTGATGGCAATCCCTTCAAATTCATCCGGTCTTTGTTGATCCGTATTTCCTTTCAGGATGACACCGGTAAAATCCAATTGGATGTTTTCACCGGATACCTGGATCAAGGGTTGACCTTCTTCCGAACTTAATTGATAAATGCCGGGGGTTAGTCTACCTGAGCTGTTGATGGTAAGCCCCTTTTTGGGGGTGATCAAGGGAAGATCCTGAGCCGAAGC
>JACVCQ010000246.1 GCA_016741945.1 Chitinophagaceae bacterium | reverse complement strand
GAGTTTATACTGGTTGGGAAAGAAAATAATAGATCAACCCTCCATCGCTATTCAAGATCTTACTGTTGACCAATGGGATCCTTATGATCATACCGGACCACTCCCAACAACAGAAGATGCACTATCAGCACTTGAAAATTATTTGCGCGCAAGAAAACTATATCGATTGATTACCAAAACCAGCATCATCATTGCCCCCGGCTATTCTTTTAAGATCATGAAAGGATTGATCACAAATTTTCATCAACCACAATCAACTTTGTTACTATTGGTAGCAGCCATTACTGGAACCAATTGGAGAACTATTTATCAATATGCACTTGACCATGATTTTCGTTTCCTAAGTTATGGGGATGGTTCCTTGTTATGGAAACAAGATTAGCTTTATTGTTGCTTCATCAAAGGCATTTCAATAGTAAATGTGCTACCCTTCCCAAGTGTACTGTCTACCTTAATTTTCCCTTTATGCGCATCAATCACCGTCTTTACATAACTCATCCCTAAACCAAATCCTTTTACATTGTGTAGATTTCCGGTATGTGCACGATAGAATTTTTCAAAGATACGTTTTACCGATTCCTTACTCATACCAATACCATTATCTTCTACACGAATAATAACATGTTTGGCTGTACTATGTGTAGTGATACGAATCAGTGGCTTATCCTTCGAATACTTAATAGCGTTATCTACCAGATTAGACACCATATTGGTAAAATGAACTTCATCAGCCTCAATTACATCGTTTGCCGCATTCAGATGCAACTCAACCATACCTTGTTTATCTTGTAATTGTAATTGATGATTATCCAATGCATGTTGTACCACATCATGAACATGCAACTTTGTTAAATTCAACTTCAGCTCTTGTTTTTCCATCAAAGCAGCCTGAAGAATAGTCTCCACATGTTTATTCATGCGAATATTTTCTTCCTTAATGATACCACTGAAATATTTCATCTTCTCCGGATCAGCCTGAACTTTTTCATTTCGAATGGCATCCACTGCTAGTGATATCGTTGCTAAAGGTGTTTTAAATTCATGGGTCATATTATTGATGAAATCACTTTTGATCTCACTCAATTTTTTCTGATTCAATAAAGAGCGGATGGTAACATAGAAAGCTGCGATGATGATGAACATAAATACAATAGCACCAATAAATACCCATTTCAATGATGCCCAAGCCTGTCGCTGAAAATCAGGAACCACTACTACCAAATATTCTGTTGCACTCAACCCTTCAAAATCCGATGCACTGGCAGGAACAATCGGCAAATAAATTCTTTTATTTAAAATGGTATCCCAATACTCAGAAGAAAATTTTTTGGTAGACATTTCAATCTCTTCGGTTGGACCAATCACTGCAAACTCAAACTTGATCTCACGCAATCCTACCGCTTCAAATTCCTGTTTTACCATGGCATGTACATCCTGAAAAGTAAACCGTTGATCAATGGTGGGCGGTTTAAGAATATGCAAATGAAAATCAGGATTGAATGTAAGTCCCCCTCGTTTAGGTAAACGTAATCGCTGAGAAGCCGGTGCATTATTGGTAAGTTTGGCCGTTACATTCGAAGCAGCTTCATAGGCTTTATTGAGTAACTCAGCATTTCGTATCTCAAACAAATTATTCAGCCAGGAACTTTGTATGATAAAAAGTCCGAGTAGCGATAGTGTAATCAGTATGACAATAACGGGGAAAGTTCTCTTCATTCTCACAAATATAACAGTCTGTTCGAGCTAATCATGAACTCAGTCCCATGATTTATATCGATTTTAACGCTGATATCCCCTACTTGTAAGATCAAAGAGATTCCCTTAATTTTCAGCATGACAGCATTGAAATCAGGAATTTTACTCATTTCAGATCCCTTTCTGAAAGATCCTAACTTTTTGAGAACGGTTGTATTTCTCTGCGAACATCAAGAACAGGGAAGTTTTGGCTTTATAGTTAATAAGCCAATTGATCTTACTTTACAAGATGTGATTCAGGATGCAGAAGGCTTATTGATTCCCCTTTCAGAAGGCGGACCGGTACAAAAAGATACCCTTCATTTTTTACATCGACGCCCTGATTTAATAGAAGGAGGAATTGAAGTTATAGACCATATATTTTGGAGTGGCGATTTTGCACAAACCTTGGCACTTTTGCATAGTGGAGAACTGCCTCCATCCGATATCAGGTTTTTTATCGGGTATAGCGGCTGGGGTGAATCGCAGTTACAACAAGAGGTAGATGACAAAAGCTGGATCACCGGCATCGCCAAAAATCAGCTCATTTTTAATTCGGATATCCCGGCTATTTGGAAGGAATCATTGAATGAATTAGGGGGTGAATATCGCCAAATGGTCAATTATCCTATTGATCCTCAACTGAATTAAGCTTAAAAAATTAAACCGTTTTTGCTAATCCTTATTTTTATTTGCTAATTTAATAGTTCAATACCCCCAATTGAACCCTCAGCAACCGAATATCCATCGTTTCTTCTTTTCAGAAGCAGACAGACTATTACTAGCCTCTCATCTCCTCAATTTTGGTGTTTGGGAATTTGAATTCAATACTTCCCGACTCATTTGGGATCATAAAATGTATGAGATTTATGGTGTTGCAGAAGAAAATTTCGGTTATACCATTGACGATTTTCGAAAAAGAGTACATCCTGAAGACCTTCCCGGTACTGATGAAGCAATGAAAAATATTATGTATGCAACAACCCCTCTTTTCGCTCAATTCAGAATTATCAGACCCGATGGAGACATCAGAATCATCAAAGGAAATGTTACCTGCATAAGAGATATAGCGAATCAACCGGTTAGATTGATTGGCATTAATCATGACATCACAGATCAACAAAGAATTCAATCGAAAATACAGGATCAAAATGACCGGCTAAAAAAGATTGCTTGGATGCAATCTCATGAAATCAGAAAACCGGTTGCCAATATTATGGGATTATTAAACCTATATGATATTTGCCAATCAGATCTTCAACATACACAACTCATTCAATACTTAAAAGAATCTGCTATTGAATTAGACGCTGTTATCAAACAAATCATTGAGCGAACAAAAGCCACAGACTAGTCTGAAATCTCTATCTGATTTTGTATTTTCCGTAACAATTGGAAGAACTATGGTCTTTAAAAAAGCAACTTCTTATTTTACAGCTATTGTACTCTTATTGATCATTATTGTAACAGTCATCATTGTATCCATTAAACAAACAGATGACCTTAAAACGATTAATAATGAAATTACTACATCCTTTGAAATCACTGAACTCGCAGATAGAATTCTAACACTTTCTATTGACAATGAAACAGGCGCAAGAGGTTATTTACTCACCGGCAATGACAATTTTTTAGCCCCTTTTGAAAATGCAAAGCTAAATCTATCCATTGCCCTCGACTCGCTAAAGAATATTAAAGAGATCAGACAACAATACATCATTGACTCCATCATTGTATATGCAGAAAAAAGGTTTTCATTTTCTAAGAAAATGATAGAAATCCGACAAAATAATAACCTGGAACAATCCATTAAAAAATACAATGCTGATGATGGAAGGATATTCATGGAAAAGATTCGTTATTTTATCAGTATCCTTAAGTACCAACAAAATCAATTACTAAATGAAGCAAAACTAAAAAGTAATGATTCATTTAACCAATTAGCCATTATACAATACCTGATCGTAGGATCAGCCCTCATATTGATCATTGTATTAGGCTATAAATTCCGTTCCGATGCATTGAAAACTAAAACAGAATTAGAAAGAAAAGTAAAAGAGCAAACATTGCAAATACGATCAATTCTTGAAAGTATTTCAGATTCATTTATCGCGATTGATAAAAATTTTACCATTACCTATATCAATAAAACATCTGCTATTTATTTTCAGCAAGATCCCGAAATACTTATCCATGAAAATCTAAAAAAAATTTTACCCAAAGAAAAGAATCAAGAATTGTACTTGCTCATTGAAAACGGAATGGCGTCTAATAAAAAAGTACAAGGTGAAGTATGGGATGGAGATACGAGAAACTGGCTTCATCATTATATCTACCCTTCTGAGAACCTGGTAACCATTTATACTAGAAATATTAATGACGAGAAAAAAAGAGAAAAAGAAATGGAAGTCATTAATGAAGACCTGAGAAGATTGTCTACCCACTTACAACAAATTAGAGAAGAAGAAAGAAAAACCATTGCACGTGATTTACATGATGATCTCGGACAACAACTCACCGGCTTACAGATGGATATCCATTGGATGCAAAAAAAGTTACAAGAAGCCAATCCCCTTCTGCTGAATAAAATTAATGAGATGAATGAGATGGTCAATAATACCATTCGCTCCATACGAAGAATTTTATCAGATCTCAGACCGGCCATTCTCGACGACTTGGGTATGCTGGCTGCTATGGAATGGTTGAACCAGGAAACAAGTAAAAGATACCCTATTCACATACACTTTCAGGTTAACACACAAGAAATTCCATTATCCTCAGATGTTGCTTCCGGATTATTTCGGATCTATCAAGAAGCCATTAACAACGCCATCAAACATGCCAATGCTAAGAATATCAGTACAGTGATTGAAGTCACAGACACTCCATTGACCATGGCCATAACCGTTGATGCCAGGTGAATTCCAGATC
>JACVCQ010000245.1 GCA_016741945.1 Chitinophagaceae bacterium | reverse complement strand
TGGGTTGAATTTCCTTTAAATGTCGAGGCAATTTTGCGCTGCTTTTGTGCAAATGATTGGGATAGGTAAAAGCAAAAGAAGAAAAGCCTGAACAATTTTTGCATAATCCGTTTTTTACGATAGCAAACTCCCTTTCGGCTGTAGTTTTGCTTTTTGTATCGAACTTAAAGTTTAATGGAGAGGTTTAACTGTCCGCCCAAACCCACTTCTACAATTTTCCGCAGCGTTGAAATGCGAACCTCTTTTAAATCATTTTCTATTCTTGAAATGTATGCTTTGTTCGTGCCGCATTTCTCTGCAAGTTGCTCTTGCGTTAACCCTTTTTCCAATCGGGCTTCATAAATTAATGTTCCCAACTTGAACTCTTGATACCCTTTTTCCAGTTGATCTCTTTTGGCACTCCCTCTTTTTCCGTAATGTTTTTCTTTAAACTGTTCAAGTGTCAAAGTTTTAGTTTTTTTCAGCATAGTATTCCTCCTTTATTTTTAACGCCTTTTCGATTTCTTGTTTTGGCGTTTTCTGAGTTTTCTTTTGAAAGCCAGTTGTTATGACAATCAACTTTCCTTTGTCAAAGAAGCAAAATATTCTAAATATATCACTTCCTTGTTGTACCCTAATCTCATAAAGCCCGTCTGTGCCTTCCAAATATTTAAGATAGGTTTCCGGTATTTGTGGAAGATCTTCAATCAACTCAAAAGTCCAAACGATTTTATCTTTAACTTTTTGACGTTGCCTTTTAAAGAACGCTTCAAAGTAATTTTTATATAAAATGATGGTTCGGTATTTGTTATTTCCCGGCACAAGGCAAATTTACAAAAGTTGTCCGAAAGTACAACTTAAAATTTAGTAGACTACTCCAAAAAGCCTTAAGTATCTAGTGAATGAAACGCTAATTTTCACTGGAAGGTGCACTGGTTGTATGTTATAATAGTTGTAGAATTGTCTATAGTGAGCAAACATTTATAATAATTATTTCGTCTACATAAAAAACGAAGAGTCTCTCGTACCTCGGAGACTCTTCGAAGAAGGGAGGAATCGGATAACAGTGAGGGATGGTATCTAAAATACCATGCGAAAGGATGCCAATTATGAATACAAATATGCTGGTAACAATAGATGGCTTTTTGCTTTTTGGATGGGTGAATAGAACGGCTATACCAAGAGCTGTGGTAGTGTGGAATAGGACGTTCATTTTTATTAGGATTTTAATTCAACTTTTGGAAAGTTTTAAAACTTTCCAAAAGTTCTCATAACTCATTATAGAAGCATTTACTTTTTCTTATCTAAATCGTTACTTGATCTTTTGTAAAGGTTTAATACTTTATTTAATAGAGTTATTAACTCTTTTTTTAGAAAAAGACTCTCTAAGACCCAAAGCGATAGGCAAAGCGTTAAAATAGCAAAGAAATCTTTTTTACTATCAACATTGCCTGAAACAGTAAGACCTAAAAAAAGAAATGCACTGAAAAACCATGATTGCTTGATTAGCCAAGTTATGATGCTCTCCTTTCTTTTCATTTTCAAACATATTTTTATTTTATACAATTAACCAAACTATATGATTTAATATTTCATTTTTGACATAATCAGTAAGACATGCCTATACACTTCTTAACTTCTGCAGATAATTGAATTCTATTTACCTCAAACGCCAAGTCTAATTCTTCTTTTTACTCATACTTATTTCTGTTGCACAATTGTATTTCTTCTAATCTCACTTGCAAAAAATACATGTTATATGCTGTTTTCAACTCAATTAACTCTACGTCAACATAGTATTCATTTGCCATGACACTTTTACTGTTGCTGCATTAGCAAAGAATGAGTTTAGAAATGTTTGAGTTTTCGAAAAAGTAATAAGTCTGTCTGCAACTTCTTTTCGAACTTGCTCTCTTGTCAGCCCATCATAGTCGGACTTTGGTAAATTGAAATACATATCTTTTGGCTTAAATTCAATCTTTATGATTGATTCATATTGACTTTTCTGATACTCCTTATTACCTGTTAGGTAGACTGTAAAATCAGTATCAGATTCAAAAAGACCGAAAACAAAATCGAGGCCAGTTTGGAGGGGTTTTTCTTCATTACAAATTGCCGTAAGCCATTTTTCTAAAGAATCGTATTTCGAAATAAAATCAGTAAAAGGAGGCTCAACAGTCTCTTCTTCAACCGAAAAACTAAAATATTCTACTCTGAATTTATCTTCCATAGGTTTTTATTTAAAAAATTTCTTTTATAAACTCACTAATTGAATACGATTTACGAATTCAATTACGAATGGTAGTAAATCTACCCATCGCACCCCAAAATACAAGGAATTTTTTCTTAATATTTGAAATTTCAGATGCCCATATCCATCATTTCCTCACCTGCTTCACTTCACTGATTTGAATAACAGGTTGAGTATTGGTATAATTCTTAAAATCATTTACAATAGCCTCCCTATTTTGTGCAATAGCATCGTTGTACTCTTTGATATTTTTTATGTAGAAATACCCAATCGCAAGAAAAGGAGCAGGATCATTGGGTGTTCTTCCGGAAAGCCCTTGATCAATTTCATAAAACTCTAAGTTTTTGCCAATAAAAGATGCCACCATCGGCATGTGTTGATCTTCATAATACTTCATATCAAAGGTTTTGCCTTCTCCATTTGGATAGAGGATGGTTACTTTGAATAATTCATGCCCCTGCGCAGAAGCATAGATACGATGACCTGTTTGACAACCCCATAGCATTGTACTGGTACAGATGAGTAGCAAAATTTTATTTTTCATAACCGGTTAGTTTGATTGAATAATAAAAGTTATAAGTGTCATTGAAATAAGGAAACATTTACTTTTCAATGTATTCAATTTGAATACGATCTTCAAAGCTTTGTGCCAATTGGTGTTGACAATAAGCCTGTATTCCTTTTTTGGTTTCTATCAAAACAGTATGGTCATCTTTCCAATAGGCTTTGATCTCTGAACAAATTTCATCGACACCGTATATCGTTCCGCCGGCATTTGGGAATTCAATGGTAACTGTGGTGTTTGCTTGCTTTCCATCACTCCATTGTACCACACGTAACCTTTTATTGCCATCAGGAGATGATGACATTTCTTCGTTATAGTGTTTAGGCTTAGGACCTGTAGTAATTTGAAAAGTAACTATTTCTACTCCATCTTTCACAATCCTGCTAATATCTTCCGTATGATCACGATTTTTCTTTTCAAATACTTGTGGGTTGTTTTCATAATACTTGTGCATCAACTCATGCAGCTTTTCAACTATATCTGGATTCGGATCCGTTTTTTCAAAATGGTGTAGTAATGCACCGATCGTATCAAACTCTTTTTTATCAAGAATTTCGTTTCGTTCCAATAATGCTTTCGCTTTGTTTTTAAGCTGCTCAAAAATATCCACTTCATAACCTGTGGCATTTTTTATGTACACCGAGAAATCATTATCGGCTACGTGAAAAAGACTCGACTGTAAACGGATAAACTGTTGCTTCAATCTGTCTAACCGCTTTTGTTGAAAGTATTTTTCTGCTTGTATTTGTTGCTGTTGGTAATAAGTAGCATGAATACTTTCTCCATCAACCACAAAGCTTTTTCCGGATGTCTGTTCCAAATAATGTAAACAAGCGATTACGATCGCTTTGTATTTTTCCAGTTCGCTTTGTTTTTCTTGGGATATCAAGGGTGATGGTTTATTCTCTATGTAAGATAACTCAGTTTATAAACATAAGAATGTCCAATACCCAACTTCGAAATTGGACATTGGACATTCAACATTCTTCTGTTCTATCAGTTTTTCGGCTTTGCAGGCGTTGGATACGCAGGCACTTTAATTTCCGGTACAGATTTATTTCCCAGTATCTGTAACAACTCTTTCACTGCTCTTTCCAGTTGCGGGTCTTTACCGGCTTGTAAGGATTGCGCATCTTGTCTCACCTCAATATCCGGTGCCACTCCTTCATTCTCTGCCACCCATTTTCTGTTGATAGGATCAAACACAGCATTATCCGGAGCCGTTAGTGTACCTCCATCTACCATGGCATAGTGTACACTTGATTTTACCAGTCCACCCCAGGTTCTTGCGCCAATCAAAGCTCCTACTTTCTGTTGACGGAAAGCCCATGGGAAATAATCACCACCGGAGCCTGCCAGTTCATTGATGAGTAATACTTTAGGACCCATAATGCCGGCAGGTAATTGCATCGGTTTTCCATTGGGTACTTCATTGGTGAGTGCGGCACGTAAAGAACGATTCATCAGATCAACCATATAATCATCCAATAAACCGCCACCATTGTAACGCTCATCAATCACCGCACCCAATTTATTTTGTTGTGCAAAATAGTAACGGTTAAAACTTACAAAACCGGGCTGACCTGTATTCGGTACCCACACATAAGCCAGCTTACCACCACTCAAACTATCCACCATTCTTCTATTGTCTTCCACCCATACTCTTTGTCTCAATGCTGTTTCATTGCGAATGGGCTTTACAATTTCTGTCCAATGGTTTTCAAATTCAGCTGTTTTGTTAATGTGTAATACGGTTTGAATATCGGCAGTGCCATCCAGGAATTGATATGGATCATCATTCGCGGTTAATTCTTTTCCGTTGATGCCAACAATATAATCACCGGTGGCTACTTTGATACCGGGTCTGTCTAATGGACTACTCAA
>JACVCQ010000244.1 GCA_016741945.1 Chitinophagaceae bacterium | reverse complement strand
GAAATGGCTTGGGCACTATCTAATAAAGGTGTAAACAAAAGGATGCTATCCCCTTTCTTTTCTTGTTTACAACCCAGTATCAACAGCAATGCAGGTAATAAGAAATAGGCTACGCTTTTCATATTGATGTTTGTAAGGTTCAATTGGGAAGATAAAACATCCTAACATCCTTTCAAACACTTACGCATTAATCGTCATTCCTGCTCTCCAGAAAAAAAGGTAGTGTGATTCTGATTCCACTGGGTGAGGGTCCATTGGTTTCAAATCCTTTCACAAAATCAACACGCATGATTTTGAGTATGTTCTCCAGTCCTACAAATGCTTCGTAATAACTTTTGCCTTTCTGTGTATGCAAAAGGTTAGCGCCTGTTACCAAAAACCAGTTTAGTTTTTTAAAGCCGGGTATTTTATTGGTCAATAAACCATTCAAATGATATTCAACATGCGCTGTTGCAAATAGTTTGGAGGTATTACTGTATCGATAATAGGGTGCCAATTGAAATCCTGCCAATGGGTCATTGGCTAATACGGTTTGGTTACCTAGGATATGCTGATAATCTGGTATGAATACTTGTTTAGCACTCAAAAAACCGCCTACTGCTATGCGATAACTGAATTCACCTCCCAATTTCATATCCAAATCATCTGTAACGGTCAATCGCCATTTGGTGAAATCTGCATCACTGCCCAATAACCCTTTGATACCTTGTGTAATGGATAGGTTGAAGCTTGGATAATCAGATCCGATTGCGATTTTACGATCAGGGATCTCTATATATTTTCCTCCCGGGCGCCAATTCAAACCCACTGTAAATGTAGCAGCTTGGTTTCTTGGCATTACAGCATTGGTGATATCAACGGGATAGTTGGGAGTAAATGTTCTATTTGCAATATTCTTCCAACTAACAGGGTCAGGTAAGTTGTTTAAGCCAAATCGATCTTGAAATTGAAAACTCCATGCTGCTGTTAATCCATTACCAATACCTGCTGAATGAGCGATTCGGAAAAAATTCGCTTCATAAATTTTCATGTGATTGTTTTCATATAACAAAGTGGTATAGGTATTGATCCTGGATGTAATAGGCTGTGCATTGTTATATTGAAACACTCTTCGTCCGGCTGCGAAACTGATATTATTGAAATATTTTTTCCCAAAATTATACCGCGCTGTGAAGTGGCTATTAAAATGCTTATTGGCAAAACCATATCGGAAGTAAGGCGTAATCTGCAATGACTTTCTTCCTTCATAGCTCTTATTCCAAGTAGGTGAGAAATGAAGCACCCCACCTTCTACCGTATTGTAATTGAGGGTATTGATGAGTGGATCAAAACTAATAAAGACTTTCTTTTTTTGTTTGCTGATGGATTGTCCGGTGAGTAACAAGCCACTCACTGAAAATCGATTCCTTTTTCGATCAACAGAGTCCATGTACTTGGGATCTTTACGTACTTGTTCCAGACTATCTTTCTTTTTATAATCCAGTGCTTCTTCCGTCAATAAAGGCAAAGGCCGTATACTATCCCAATAAGCCATCGACTTTTTATTGGCACTATCGTATACTTTGATGAATGTGTTATTAAAATATTTCTTTGAGAATACGGGATCTAAATTAAAGGCGTCGTACACCTGTACAAAACTTCCAAAAAAATCAAATCCGAATAATTTACCGGAAGGATAAATAACTTGGTTTTTAATAACCCATAATTTACCGGCAGGCACATATAATTGTTCAATGGTAAGTGTATCCAATAATTGCATTTGCTGTTCTCGTACCAAATTCAGTCGTAAACTATGAATACGCCATTCATTCTCAATGATATTGATGTATCCTTGAAAGAGTGGTTCATATTTTCTTCGTGGAATTACTTTGATACGGCTAATTTCTACGCCATTTTCATAAAAAGTACCTTCAAATTTGTATCGGTAAAAACTAATGGCATTGGTTGCAATGGGAGATATAAATCCTCTTGGGTTTAGGTTCTCTCCAATTTGAATATTATTGTTATAAAATGAAATGATTTGTGGACTACTGAAACCAAATGCATCACTTCTTCCACTTACTTTGGTAGAAATAACTTCGATCTTTTCATTCTTGGGTTCTTCTACTGAATATTTGGCGATGGTTTCTGAGAGAAAAAGCATTTTTCGTTTACTGGTATCTCCATCTTCAAAATCTACTTTTTGCCCAAAAAATCTTTTTGGATAATCGCGCAATTGTAATTGTCCTTTCAGGTATACATCTGAAGTGAATTTTTTGATCTCTTTGAGATGGTATATTCTTTTTTCAATGGCTTTTCGGATAATGGCATAGGCAGGATCTTCCCCTGCTGAATTTACTGTTACTTCTTGTAAATTGTACTGTTGCTGTTCCAATTGAAAGTCTACTACCTGATTACCTCCTTTTTCTACCACGATCTTCTTTTCTATTGCTTTATATCCGATATATTGACAAATCAGCGTATAATTTCCGGGAGCCAGTTGAATACTATAGAAACCTTTACTATTTGCAGAAACGCCTTGTGTTGTACCTTTTACTAAAACGGAAGAAAAAGGTAATACTTCTTTGTTTAGATCTGTAATAGTACCACTGATGATCTGTGATTCTCCTCTAACCAATGCTACAACCAGAAAAAATGCAGATAAAATTATTCTCATACAGGTTAAGTTCTAACGAAAATAAGTAGCACTGATCCTGTTTTCATTACAGTAGACCTTAAATAGGTAACGCTTTAACTAAATATTAGTGAATTTGTGATGGAATGTAAGATGGAACGCAGATTTTATGATCGGTTATGATTCGGGAATTGTTTATCAACAAACCCACCATCATAATAGATCTTAAAAACCTGCTTACCATCATTCTTACTTAGATCGCTGTCGAAGATAACTCCCCGTTAATGCAGCCAGCCCGGCAACCAGGCCACCAATCATTCCCGTTAAAACTATCAATACCAGATACGAGCCTCCCAAAGGAAGTATTTGGGCAACTTTGGTTGACAATACATGATTATTAGCGCTGTCTTTCAAAAAAGCCAGAATGAACCATAGTAGGAATAATCCGGTAAATCCTGACAAGAAAGCTTTTCCTGCTTTTTGATGTATGGCGATGGCTACAATCAATGAAGTAATGGTAAAACTCCACCAAGGTAAGGCTCCATATAAACCGGTAGCAAATGCCAGTAAAGCGGTTAATAATACAGCAGATAAAAATTTCATTTCTTCAGCTTTAATTGTTGAAAGTGATGCGCCATTTAATTTGCTTACTTTTTTCAGCAGCTTCTTTTTTGAGAAATAGAATGCGATAATATTTTCCGGCAGCCCAACTGTCTATAAAATTATCATAATACTTACTGCCCGGATTACCACTTTGTCCACCCGGATATACGCCATAAGCTTCTATCTCATCGGTCATATGTACAATCATTCTCCAACTTGGACCATGTACTTTGGTTGTAGCATTGATAATATGCACACCTCCCCCAATTGGAAGATGCAATCTACTCAATGGATCGATCTTTAATAAATGGCTTACACGTGTATCTTTAAATTTACCCCATTCCAATTCATTCTTTTTTTCCAACGCTTTGCATTTGATACTTGCCTTTTTTATAGCCGTCATCACTGCATCGTATAAGGTTTCTGTTTTATCAGGTGTATTGGCATTATCAGCAAAATAGTACACACTGTCACGCAGCATCACTTCTAATAACACAGGTTCATCTGGCCAGGGTAATCCCCATTTTGATTTTTCGAACTCATCTTTCCATACCGTTGTTTCCAGACTATCCCAAATAGCCCTGAAAACAGTGGCACCCTTTTCTCCAATATCATTTCGTAGGTTCCACTCTTTGAGTATAGAAAGATATTTTTTGCTATCCGCATCCAAGGCAGCTTCATTCACAAACTTCATCAAGGCAGGTCTTGCCATTTCTGCAAAGACATTGTAGTTATCTGTTTGTAGGCGTTGCATATCTTCTGCTGTAATATTACTCATGGCTGCCAATTTCTTATTGATGATGATGCCACGATATAATGGAAAATCAGCAGCTGCTCCTAAATAATAGGGATAGGTATTATCCGTTGATTTTTGGTTGGCACTGCTGATGAATCCGCGTTCAGGATTTTTTTGCATGGGATTCTCTTCATTGGGAATAATTCCCTGCCACATATACCGAGTATCTTCACCGGGCATAATAAAATCACCTTGTCTATTCCATCGGGCTACAAATGCACCTTGTTGTTTAATGGCGATATCACCTGTTTTGGAAATAAAGGCAAAATTTTGTCCAGGACAGGTCCATTTATTGATCGCTGCTAAATAGTCATCAAAATTTTTAGCCCGATTTAACTCATAGAACGTTTGCAGTCCCTGTCCTCCATCATGGGCTGTCCATTTCACTGCTAAATATTTTCCGGCAGTATTGTCATTTTTATAAGTAGCATCATACATCACCGGACCCAATGCTGTATAGGCAACACGGTCTATGACATCTGGCTGTCCTTTTACTTTGATGACTTCTTCTTTGATGTCTGTACGATTCCAAAGTCCGTTGTACCAATATTGCTCCAGGGTACTGTCTTTGAATTTCATGTCGTAAAAATCAATCACATCTCTTCCTGCATTGGTAACACCCCAGGCAATGCTATCATTGAATCCGATGATCACAGCAGGCGAACCTGGAAAGCTGGCTCCATATGTGCTATGTGAAGG